>CAYGOX010000577.1:0-1500 GCA_964351485.1 uncultured Halioglobus sp. | reverse complement strand
CCGGGATGATATTGCCCAGCGACTTGGACATCTTGCGGCCATCACCATCCACGGTGAAGCCGTGGGTAAGCACCGTCCCGTAGGGCGCCACACCCTCGATGGCGACGCTGGTCAGTAGCGACGACTGGAACCAGCCGCGGTGCTGGTCTGAACCTTCCAGGTAGATATCGGCCGGGTACTGCAGTTCGTCGCGCTCGCGCAGAACACAGGCGTGCGTCACACCCGAATCGAACCAGACATCCAACGTGTCGGTGACCTTGTCGTAATCTGCCGCCGCATCGCCGAGCAGTTCGGCGGGTTCGAGTTCGAACCAGGCGTTGATGCCGGTTTGTTCAATGCGCTGCGCGGCCTGTTCGACCAGGGCCGCGGTGTCCGGGTGCAGCTCACCGGTCTGCCGGTGCACGAACAGGGTGATCGGTACGCCCCAGGTGCGCTGGCGTGAGATACACCAGTCCGGGCGATTGCCCAGCATGCTGTCGATACGCGCCCTGCCCCAGTCGGGCAGCCAGGTGACCCCTTCGACCGCCTCGACCGCGCTCGCCAACAGACCGTTCTGTGTCATGCTGACAAACCACTGCGGCGTGGCGCGAAAAATAATCGGTGTCTTGTGACGCCAGCAATGCGGATAGGAGTGCTCGTAGGCCGCGTTGGACAGCAGCGCGCCTACCTCATCGAGCTTTTCAATCACCGCATCGTTGGCCTTCAGGACATGCATCCCGGCAAAGAATTCAGTGTCCGGCAGGTAGACGCCGTTGCCGCCCACCGGGTTGTTGACCTCGATCCCGTAGCGGCTGCCCACCTCGAAATCGTCCTGTCCGTGCGCGGGCGCGGTGTGGACACAGCCGGTACCGGCCTCGGTGGTGACGTGATCACCCAGTATCACCGGCACCTCGCGATCCAGGAACGGGTGTTTCAACAGGCGGTTTTCCAGTGCACTGCCCTCGCAGCGACCGAGAACGACAACCTCCTCAAGCCCATAGCGGCGCGCGCAGGACTCGGCCAGTTCCGCGGCGACTAGCACCGCGCGATCACCGGCTTCGAGCAACACGTATTCCAGTGACGCGTTGAGACTCACCGCCATGTTCGCGGGAATCGTCCAGGGCGTGGTGGTCCAGATCGCCACCGCAACCTCGAGATCGCGATCGGAGCCACAGGCCTGCAGAATTTCCTTCGAGGAAACTGCCGGGAAGGCCACGTCAATCGCAGGCGATACCTTGTCCTGGTATTCGACCTCGGCCTCGGCCAGCGCCGACCCGCAATCGGTACACCAGTGCACGGGCTTGAAGCCCTTGTGCAGGTGGCCGTTGTCGACGATCTTCCCCAGCGCACGAACGATGTTGGCCTCGAAGCGGAAGTCCATCGTCAGGTAGGGATTCCGCCAATCGCCGATCACGCCCATACGCACGAAATCCTCGCGCTGGTTGTCCACCTGGCGCGTCGCGTAGTCACGACACTTCTGGCGGAACTCGCCGGCGCTGATCCTGGCCCCGGGCTTGCCGA
>CAYGOX010000576.1:584-1509 GCA_964351485.1 uncultured Halioglobus sp. | reverse complement strand
GCCGGTCGCTTCGACGCTCGTCTGTGCGGGCGCGATGGGGCGTTCTTCCAGTGCGCCGGGCAGCAGGAACACCACCACAGCCGCCAGCGCCACCAATAGCGCCAGTGCCGGTAGCACCCAGCTCGGTGTGCCGCGATGCGCCTCGCTGCGCGTTGTCGTGTTGGTGGCGGTTGGGGTCGGCGCCGCCTGCGGGGCGTCAAACGGTATCGGTTTTACTGGGTCATTGTGAGAGGGCATGCCGTCGTCAGGGCCTTGGCTATCAGGGGAACGGATCAGAGTGTATCAGCAGAGCGGGCGGAATCCTCGGGTAATTCCAGATCGCCGATTTCGGCGCGGTAAATATCGGCCAACACGGAGCGCCATTGCGCGTATTGTTGTTCCACGTTGCCGGTGAGTGTCACCGTGCTGTCTTCCAGTTCAATGACCTGTGGCGTCACTTCCGCTTGCAGCGAGGCGCCCAGTTCTTCCAGCGCCTGCACGTGAATTTGTGCTTCGTTGCGCTTGTCGAGGCCGCTCTTGACCAGCAGGCCACCGCCGAGCACGGCGACCTGTCCGGCGACGCGGCTGGTCTGGCTGTCCCCGGTGGTGGCAGCGGCAATACCGCCTATCACGGCCAGGCCGCCAATGATCAGGTTGCGCACGCTCTCTGCCTGCAACTGCTCCAGCGCCATCACTTCCTCATAGCTGGCCTTGCGCCAGTCCTGGTAGGGGGCCGCCATCTTCGCGTCGAACGCGGTGTAATAGGCCTGCAGGGTGTCGACGTAGACATTGTCGCGCTCGCGAATCTGGCGCACGCGCGCCAGCATGGGGTCGTTTTCTGCGGGCAGTCGCTGCACTTCAAACTCGCCGCTGCGATTCTGTTTCAGGTAACCGTCGAAGGCGTCCGGTGAAAAGCTGCGCGCGAAACGCAGCTCTGTCACCACGC
>CAYGOX010000576.1:0-574 GCA_964351485.1 uncultured Halioglobus sp. | reverse complement strand
CGCACCGTGGCACGCTCTTTCGGCGGCATGGCCTCGAGTTCCGCCAACAGATCGTTGGCGATGGTATTGTACACAGCCTGGAAAGGGTCACGGGTATTGCGGGTCGTGGCCTGGTAGGCGTAGCGGCTGGCTTCCCCGGTATAGGTTTTCTGCAGCCAGACGTCGCCGCGCGAGTCGGTAGCGGTGATCGCCAGTTGCAGTGTCTCGCCATCGGAGCGCAGGATTTTGCCGCGCACCATGATGTCGTTCACCTCGCCGTCGTCCGGCACCACCCGCACCGCGCCCCAGGCACCGCTGTCCTGCATCGCCTGCGACAGCTGCATCGGCATAAAGCGGGCCTCGGCCTGGCGGACCTCGGGGTAGATCGGTTCGTCCGCATCGTATTCATCGAGGCCGGGGTCGAATACCACCACGGCGACGTCCAGCAACTGCTGCTCCGAAACCGCGGTAGTGGGTGTCTGTATGGGCGGCGCGGACGTGCTTTTGATGGTCTGGTTGACACAGGTACCGAGCAGCAGGATGACGCACACAATGGAGAGCATGTGCAGTGCCACCACTACTCGATGCCCTTGTA
>CAYGOX010000575.1:0-1512 GCA_964351485.1 uncultured Halioglobus sp. | reverse complement strand
TGAGGTGTGTATGCAGGGCGGGATTCACCCCGATTACACCGGCCAGACCTACCTGGATATTGTCGACACCGTGCGCCACGTCGCGCCGGGTATGCATGTCCATGCATTCTCCCCGCTGGAAGTCTGGCAGGGCGCTGCCACGCTGGGCATTGGCGTCCCCGAGTTCCTGCAACGGCTGGTCGAGGCCGGGTTGCACACCTTGCCCGGTACCGCTGCCGAAATCCTGCACGATGAGGTCCGCGCCGAACTCTGCCCGGACAAGATCACCGCACAGCAGTGGCTCGAGGTGATGGAGGCCGCGCACCATGCGGGTCTGTGCACCACCGCGACCATCATGTACGGGCATATCGAACGGCCCGGGCATTGCGCCGCACACCTGCTGAAACTGCGCGAGTTGCAACAGCGTACCGGCGGTTTTACGGAATTTGTGCCGCTGCCGTTCGTTCACATGGAAGCGCCGATGTACCTGAAGGGGCGCGCCCGTCGCGGTCCGACCTTCCGCGAGGCAGTGCTCATCCACGCCGTGGCCAGGCTTGTTTTCTACGGGTTGATCGACAATATCCAGACGTCCTGGGTGAAGATGGGTGAGGCGGGTGTTCAAACGACGCTGCGTGCCGGGGCCAACGACCTGGGCGGCTCGCTCATGAACGAGAGCATCACCCGGGCGGCGGGTACTGCGCACGGTCAGGAGTGGTCACCGGAAAAAATGGAACAGGTGATCCGCGCGATGGGCCGGCAGCCGCGTATGCGAACCACGCTGTACAAAGACGCCAGCGCCGAGCGGCGCAGCACCGCCTTTGCCGCCGCACCGCTGGCCGACGTGCACGGGGCCGGGGCCGGCAAGACGCAGCGCTCCAAACGTCTGACGGATGTGCAGCGCCTGGTCCTCAAGCCGCTGCCTCCCGGTGATTCGACGCTCTACGAGCAGGTCGTACTGCATGCGGCCTGCAACTGACGCGGGCGTTCCAGGGCGGTGACAGATCGCGCTGTGCAACTGGAGCCGAGCTGGCTGGCGCCATTGCAGGGTGAGTTTCAGCAGCCGTACATGACGGCGCTACGCGACTTCCTGCGACACGAAAAAGCGGCGCGCAAAACGATTTTTCCCCCCGGTGAGCAGTTTTTCAATGCGTTTGCGTTGACCCCGCTGCCGGACGTAAAAGTGGTCATCCTCGGGCAGGATCCTTACCACGGGCCGGGCCAGGCGCACGGCCTGTGCTTCTCTGTCCCCGACGGCGTGCCGCCGCCACCTTCGCTGAAAAATATTTTCAAGGAAATCCACGATGACCTGGGCCTGCCGATCCCGGTCCAGGGCAATCTTACAGCCTGGGCGCAGCAGGGTGTGCTGCTGCTCAACAGTGTGCTCTCGGTGGAAGCGCGCAAGGCCGCCTCGCACCAGGGTAAGGGTTGGGAGCAGTTTACCGACAAGGTCATCGAGCTGGTGGCGCGCGAGCGAGAAGGGGTGGTGTTTATGCTTTGGGGCAGCTACGCCCAGCGCAAGGGCGCCTTTATCGA
>CAYGOX010000574.1:1105-1515 GCA_964351485.1 uncultured Halioglobus sp. | reverse complement strand
GCCACCAGCCCAAGAACACCCCGGCCGAGCACCTGCTCTCCTTCTACCACACCTGGGACGAGGTGAAGCACCGCAAGTTCGACGGCTTCATCATCACCGGCGCGCCGATCGAGACGCTGCCCTTCGAGGACGTGACCTACTGGGACGAGCTGAAGCAGATCCTCGACTGGACGGAAACCAACGTGCACTCGACCTTCAACATCTGCTGGGGCGCGATGGCGGCGATCTGGCATTTCCACGGCGTGCCGAAATACACGCTTCCCAAGAAAGCCTTCGGCGTCTACCGCCACCGCAACCTGAAGCCCGCCTCGCCCTATCTCGCGGGCTTTTCCGACGACTTCCAGATTTCCGTCTCGCGCTGGACCGAGGTGCGCAAGGACGACATCACGCCCGACATGGGGCTGGAAGTG
>CAYGOX010000574.1:582-1095 GCA_964351485.1 uncultured Halioglobus sp. | reverse complement strand
GATGGAATCGCCGGATACCGGCCTCTGCCTGATCTCGGAAAAGAAGTGCAACCGGCTCTACATCTTCAACCATGTCGAATATGATTCGACGACGCTGGCCGAGGAGTATTTCCGCGACGTCGAAAACGGCACGCCGATCGGCGTGCCGGTGAACTATTTTCCGGAAGACAACCCCGACAACAAGCCGCTCAACCGCTGGCGCAGCCACGCCTTCCTTTTGTTCGGCAACTGGATCAACCAGGTCTACCAGACGACGGAATACGACCTTTCCGAAATCGGGAAGCACCGCGATGTCTGACACGCCTGAAATCCGCCCGCTCGAACGCGGCGACGAGGCCGAGTGGCGCCGCATGTGGACCGCTTATCTGGAGTTCTATGAATCCTCGGTGCCCGAAGAGGTATACGCGTCGTCCTTCGAGCGCATGCTGGCCGGCAATGGCGGCGCGCCGAACGAGTTTCGCGGCCTGATCGCGCTGGTCGGCGGCAAGCCGGTCGGGCTCGTCCATTACCTGT
>CAYGOX010000574.1:0-572 GCA_964351485.1 uncultured Halioglobus sp. | reverse complement strand
GTTCCACCGCCACGGATGGAGAATAGAGAATGTCTGCTATCTGCAGGATCTCTATGCCGACCCGAAGGTGCGCGGCAAGGGAATCGGCCGGGCGCTGATCGAGGCGGTCTACGCGGCCGCCGATGCCGAAGGCTGTCCGGCCGTCTACTGGAATACGCAGCATTTCAACGCGACGGCCCGCAGGCTCTACGACCGGATCGGCAAGCTCACGCCCTTCATCAAATACGCGCGCTGACGCCCGATTGATCTTCTTGCGCCTTTCGCCGACACTCTCCCCGGCTTCGGGGAGGGACTGGCGATGCCGGATCAACGCAAGAATTCGACCACCATCGTCCTGCTCGCCGTCTGGGCAGGGCTGTTCATCTGGTCCTTCATCCAGTTCTCGATCACCGAACCGACGGGCGACAGCTTCACACGCGGCCTGAACCGCGTGACCGGGTTCCTCGGCTGGCAACTGGCGGCGGGGTTCGTCGCCGTGCCCGTCTTCTTCCTCGGTCGCGGCCATCCGCGCGGCTCCGGCTTGCGATGGGCAAGCCGCCTTCCGGCCGCCGCGGCCCTCGCGCTGGTGCTGG
>CAYGOX010000573.1:0-1527 GCA_964351485.1 uncultured Halioglobus sp. | reverse complement strand
AGCGCGGCCTCACCCTGGACATGGACGGCTACGACGCGGCCATGGCGCAGCAGCGCTCGCGCTCGCAGGAGAGCGGCAGCTTCAAGGTGGACTACAACGACGCGCTCAAGCTCGACGGCAGCACGGAGTTTACCGGTTACGACAGTACAGCCGGCGAGGGCAGGGTGGTCGCCCTGTTGCGCGACGGCCAGATGGTGGAACGCCTCGAAGCCGACCAACAAGGCGCGCTGGTGCTGGACCAGACCCCGTTTTACGCCGAATCCGGCGGCCAGGCCGGTGATACCGGTTACCTGCGCAGCGACAGCGTCGAGCTGGAAGTGACCGACACGCGCAAGGCCGGCAACCACCACCTGCACGAGGTGAAAGTGCTGCGCGGCGGTATTGCCGTGGGCGACACCGTGCGTGCCGAGGTGGACGACAGCCTGCGCCAGCGCACCAGACTCAATCACAGCGCCACCCACCTGCTGCACGCCGCACTGCGTCAGCAGCTGGGCGAGCACGTGCAGCAGAAGGGCTCGCTGGTCGATTCCCAGCGGCTGCGCTTTGACTTCTCCAACCCCGAGCCGGTGAGCGGCGCGCAGCTCAAGGCGATCGAACAGCAGGTGAATGCGCAGGTGCGCGCCAATACGGCGGTCACCACGCGCCTGATGAGCATGGACGACGCGGTTGCCGCGGGCGCCATGGCCCTGTTCGGGGAAAAATACGGCGACGAGGTGCGCGTGCTGTCCATGGGTGAAGACGACTTCTCCGTGGAGCTGTGCGGCGGCACGCACGTGGCGCGCACCGGCGATATCGGCCTGATGCGTATCACCGCCGAATCCGGTGTGGCTGCCGGCATCCGCCGCATCGAGGCGGTTACCGGCGCCGCGGCGCTGGATCACGTCGACGCCCTGGATGCGCAGCTCGCGCAGGTGTGCGAGGTGGTCAAGGGCAACCCGGAGAATGTGGCGAGCAAGGTCGCCAGCCTGCGCAGCGAAAACCGCGAGCTGGAAAAAGAGATCGGCCGCCTCAAGCAGAAACTGGCGACGTCCGCCGGTGGCGACCTCACCGCCGACGCGGTGGAGGTGCAGGGTGTGAAAGTGCTGGCGGCCAATGTCGACGGCGCCGACGCCAAGTCGCTGCGCGACACGCTGGATCAGTGCAAGAACAAGCTCGGCAGCGCCGTGATCCTGCTCGCGGCGGTGAACGACGACAAGATTGCGCTCACCGCCGGGGTGACCAAGGATCTCACCGACCGCGTGAAAGCCGGTGAACTGATGAAAGAATTCGCCGCCCGTCTGGGCGGCAAGGGCGGCGGCCGTCCCGACATGGCCCAGGGCGGGGGCGCCGACGTCGGCGCGCTGGCCGAGACGCTCAAGGCGGTTCCCGAGTGGGTGGCGGCGCAACTGTCATGAGTCTGATTGTCCAGAAATTCGGCGGCACCTCCGTTGGCAGTATCGAACGCATCGAGCAGGTGGCTGAAAAAGTCGCCGGCTTTCGCGCGGACGGGCACGACGTGGTGGTGGTTGTCTCCGCCATGAGCGGCGA
>CAYGOX010000572.1:0-1534 GCA_964351485.1 uncultured Halioglobus sp. | reverse complement strand
TGCTGACGCCACAAAATGGAGAAGTAGACATGTCGGAATCTGAACAACGCGATGAAGACGGCCTGACCCTCACCCAGGTCGGTGCGAGCGTCCTCGCCGCGGGCTTTGGCGTGCAGTCGAAGGAGAACAAGCGCCGCGACTTCACCCGGGGCAAGCCGGTACAGTTCATCATTGTCGGTGTATTTTTCACCGTGACACTGATGGCGGCACTCATCGGCGTCGTCAACTGGGTCCTGCCCTGAGCAAAACGGCAGAACGGCGTTAAACTAACGCCATGGGACGTTATCGACCGCCGCGTAAACGCGGCTCACGCTACATTACTCCGGAGGGCGAACAGGCCCTGCGGGACGAACTGCATCAACTGTGGAAAGTCGAGCGCCCGCAGGTGACTGACGCCGTGCACGAGGCGGCCAAGAACGGTGACCGCTCGGAAAACGGCGACTACATCTACGGCAAGCGCAGGTTGCGCGAGATCGACTCCCGCGTGCGCTTTCTCAACAAGCGGCTGGATGAACTGGAAGTGGTGAACCGCTGCCCCGACGACCAGGACAAGGTGTTTTTCGGCGCCTGGGTGTTACTGGAGGACGACGCGGGCGAGGAACACGAGTGGCGCATCGTCGGTCCGGATGAGTTCAATCTTGAACAGCGCAAACTCAGCATGGACTCGCCAATGGCGCGCGCATTGCTTGGTAAACGCCGGGACGACGAGATCGAGGTACAGACACCCGGTGGGCGCCAGACGTACTTCATTACAGAGATTCGCTACGAAGCGAAGGATTTATAAGCCGGCCTGGAGGATCGATTGCCGCCAACCGGGCGCGCTCGACATCCCCTTTCGGGTTGCGTGAACTACTACTGCTTTTGCCGCGAACGCCTGCGGTGATGGAACGCCCACGTGGTAAGACCGCTAAAGGCGATGCAGATCAACAACACCCCCACGGCATCAACCAGCCAAACGCCGGCGCGCCCGCCAATTCGACCGCTGTGCAGGTCCAGCAGCACGCGCTCCCAGGTAAGCCATTGTTCGGGCGCGGGAATCGCCCGCCGAATCGTATCGGGAAGTACTCCAGGCGACAGTTGCAGTATCTCTGTGCCACCCGGCTGCTGCGCGAATTCCAGCCGCTCAAGGTCAGCGACCCACCAGCGCTCCCCCGTGGAGAGCAATACCCGCTCTTGCGACCGCCCCAGCCCGACCATGGGAACGGGCAGGCCGGTGCTCGCGTTCGCCGTCTCGATCAGCTCACCGCCGGGTGTCACCAGCAGCAACTCTTCGGTACAGGCAGCAACCAGTAACCCGTCAACTTCCAGCGCGCCCACGAGATTACCGAGGCAGGTGGCGACTTCTATAGTATCCAGATACAGGTGGCCGCTGGCACTGCGCGACAGCCAGCGCTCTCCCAACTGATAAGCAGGCAGGTCCTGCTGCCCTTCGCTGTAGAGACCGGTGAGCCACTCTGCCTCGACATACTGGCTATCGAGCTTGAGATCCGTTGTGTGATTGAGGACGATGCCGGTCGCGGCGAGCACGAGAAGA
>CAYGOX010000571.1:297-1545 GCA_964351485.1 uncultured Halioglobus sp. | reverse complement strand
CCCAACTGCTAGAGCCTGGCAACGCCCAGGCGGGCAGCGCAGGCAACGCAGTTTTTCCCGACGGCATCAAGTCCGGTGACCCAACGCCCGACAGCGCTATCATCTGGACGCGCATAGCCCCGGACACGGATGGACCTACCCCGGTACTGTGGGCGGTGGCCGACGACGCCGACATGCAGAACGTGGTCCGCGGTGGACTGGTGGAAGTTGACGCAGCGACCGGATACAACCTGCACGTTGCGGTAGCAGACCTGCAGCCGGATCGCTGGTATCACTATCGTTTTGAGACGCAGGGTGTTGGCAGTGTCGTCGGCCGACTGCGCACGGCACCGGCTCCAGGTTCCTCACCGCAGCGGCTGCGTTATGCCTTCGCCAGCTGTCAGCAGCGCAACCAGAGTTACTACGTGGCCCACCGCGAGATCGCGCGGGAAAATGTGGATTTCCTGTTGCACCTTGGCGACTACATTTACGTCAACGATTTCGCCACGCTGACTGTCGACGACTACCGTGAAGTATATCGACGTTTTCACTCCAACCCGGACCTGCAGGCCCTGCACGCGCAGGTGCCGCTTGTCGCCGTGTGGGACGACGGCGAATTCTACAACGGGGTCGATAGTACCGGTGACCCCCAGCGCCTGGCCAATGCCCGCCAGGCCTGGTTGGAAGCCATGCCGGTAAAGCGTTTCAAGGACCGCACGTTCCGCTCCCTGCACTGGGGTGATCTTGCCGAGTTGCTGCTGCTGGACACGCGCCAGTACCGCGACCCGGAAGTACCGCCCAATACCACCTTTGCGGGCCTGCTCGACGCGCAGGACACCACGCTTCCGCCAGGCGGCGATATGCTTGCGCCGGGGCGCACCGTGCTTGGCTATGACCAGAAGACCTGGGTGCAGACGCGCCTGAGCAGGACATCGGCGCGCTGGAAAATCATGGGCAGCAGCTATGACATGGCGCCCTGGAAACTCGTTGATTACGACACACCCCAGTTGCGCGCCGCCAACCCGGACCTGCAGAAAAATGGCGGCGTGTACGTATCCAATGAAGCCTGGGACGACTACCAGGACGAACGACGCCAGTTGATGCGCCATATCGAGCAGCAGGGCGTCGCCAACGTGCTGGTGTCATCCGGCCACACCCACTTCTACAAGGCGAGCGACATACAGCCAGACTTTGACGACGAGAACTCGCCAATCACTGCCATGGAATTCGTGTGCGGCTCGCTGACCGCAGACCCGCCCGCGACCGACA
>CAYGOX010000571.1:0-287 GCA_964351485.1 uncultured Halioglobus sp. | reverse complement strand
TACCTGCGCCACATCGATCTGTTAAACCAGGGTTATGTGGTAGTGGACGTTACGCCGGAAGAGACCATCGTCCAGTTTCGGGTAATCGACACGCTGGACCCGAACGCCCGGGCGCAGACAAGGGGCCGTTTCCGGGTGCGCGATGGCGTACCCGGCATCGAGACGCTCTCGCTGGACTATGAGCCGATTCCGCCCGGCTGCTGAATAGCGGTAACGTGGCGCCACTCTCATCGTCCGGCAATGTGATTTAAACTAAACGCCGTCTTTGTAGCAATGGCTAAGGATAG
>CAYGOX010000570.1:0-1550 GCA_964351485.1 uncultured Halioglobus sp. | reverse complement strand
CGACACAAGCCGTATCTCGCGCACGTTGATCACCAGCGGGATCATGATTTCCGGCAGGGGGCGCAGGCCCTGTTCGGCGGCGTCGGCCGCGGCAGTCAGGATTGCGCGCACCTGCATCTCGGTGATGTCCGGGTAGACCACCGACAGCCGGCAGCCGCGGAAGCCGAGCATCGGGTTGACCTCGGAGAGGTGCTCGATGGTGTTGCGCACGGCATCTTCGGACTTGTTCATCCGCTGCGCCAGGGCGCTGATCTCGGCCGGTTCGTGCGGTAGGAATTCGTGCAGGGGCGGGTCCAGCAGGCGGATCGTGACGGGCAGTCCGTGCATCACACGAAACAGGGCGAGCATGTCTTCCTGCTGAAATTCCTGCAGCTTGTCGAGGAAACCGCGCCGCTCCTCGTCGGTTTCGGACAGGATCATGGCGCGCATCAGTTCGATGCGGTCGGCCTCGAAAAACATGTGCTCTGTGCGGCACAGGCCAATACCCTCGGCGCCTAGCTCGCGAGCCTTGGCCGCGTCCTCGGGGGTTTCCGCGTTGGCGCGGACCCGTAGGCGGCGGTGTTTGTCTGCCCAGGACAGCAGCAGCTGGAAGTCGTCGCTGGAACTGGCCTCGGTCTTGGCGATGTCGCCGAGCATTACGTCACCCGAAGAGCCGTCGAGGGTGATGGTGTCGCCGCGCGCGACTGTCACGCCGTCCTCGGTGGAAAAAGTGCCGGCCTCGTAGTCGATGGTCAGTGCGCCGCAGCCGGTGATCGCACAGACGCCCATGCCGCGCGCAACGACCGCCGCGTGGGAGGTCATGCCGCCCAGTTCCGTGAGAATGCCGGCGGCGACCTTCATGCCGTGAATGTCCTCGGGGGTGGTCTCCCGGCGCACCAGGATCACGCTGTGGCCGGCGCCGGCTTCCAGCTCCGCTTCCTCGGCAGAAAACACCACCTTGCCGGTGGCCCCGCCGGGGCTCGCGGGCAGGCCGGTAGCGATGATGTCGCGCTTGGCCTGCGGATCGACCATCGGGTGCAGGAACGCCTCAACGTGTTCCGGCGACACGCGCATGAGCGCCTCGCGCTCGCTGATCAGATCTTCCTTGACCATATCCACCGCAATCTTGACCGAGGCGCGCCCCGTCCGTTTACCGCTGCGGGTCTGGAGCATGTAGAAGCGCCCCTCCTGCACGGTGAACTCGATATCCTGCATGTCGCGATAGTGCTTCTCCAGCAGCGCCTGCGTCTTGTACAGCTCCTCGTAGACGGCGGGCATCCGCTCCTCAAGTGCGGCCACGGGGAGCGGCGTGCGAATACCGGCCACGACGTCCTCACCGGCGGCGTTGAACAGGTACTCGCCAAAAAAGGTGCGTTCCCCTGTCGCGGGGTTGCGGGTGAAGGCGACGCCGGAACCGGAATCGTCTCCGAAGTTGCCAAACACCATGGCCTGCACGTTGACCGCGGTGCCCAGTGAGTCGGGAATGTTGTTCATCTCGCGATAGACGATCGCGCGCGGAGTGTGCCAGGACAGGAACACGGCCTCGACGGCAAGCTTGAGCTGGACGAAGG
>CAYGOX010000569.1:1107-1554 GCA_964351485.1 uncultured Halioglobus sp. | reverse complement strand
CTGGCCGACGAAGCCCGGAAAGGACGGGAAGTTGATGGATCCCAGCACGCCGTTGGCGTTCATGTCCTGCACACGGGCGTGCACGTCGTAGCAGCCCTTGCGCAACTGGTCGTAGGAGGTTGGCTCCACGCCGTATTCTTCCGGCACCCTGCCCACCACCGCGTTTAGGCCGATATTGGGTAGCTTCTGCCCATTGAACTCCCAGACGTCGCAGCCGCTGGCAAGGCGCCTGACCTGCGGCGCCTGCGACTTGTACTCGTCCGTAAGGTGATTCCTGAACATGTCGGGCGGCTCGACCACGTGGTCGTCAACGCTTACCAGAATCATATCGTCCATCTGCATCTTATTATCTCCCGCCGGGCTTGCCGGTGTTCACAGGATGGTGGCCGGGCTCGCCGGCCCTGTCAGTATTTGACGGTCCGTCAGATTATGCAAGTCACGCGATTA
>CAYGOX010000569.1:0-1097 GCA_964351485.1 uncultured Halioglobus sp. | reverse complement strand
TCAGCTCGATCATGCGCTCCATGTCGATACCCGCCTCGGCGAGTATCTCCTCACAGTGTTCGTTGAACTCCGGCGCGCGGGCCGTTGCGGCGGGGGTTTCGTCAAACTGCACGGGAGTGGTTACGAGCTCAAAGTCGCGACCGTCGCTGGTCGTCGCGCCTGTCATGTAACCATTGGCGCGCACCTGCGCGTCGTCCGCTACCTCCACCGTATTCTGTACCGGCGCCCACTGCCCTTTTAGCGTCTGGAACTTCTGCGTCCACTCGGCCAGCGTATGTTTGGCGATTTCCTCACGAATGATATCAGCGGCCGCGCCAGCATTCTCCGCGAGTTTTTCGACGGAGTTGAAACGCTCATCCTCTATCAGGTCGGCCCGGCCCAGGTGTTCTACGAAGTCTGGCCAGTAGTGAAAGCCCTGCAGCATCACGACCGAGATGAAGCGCTCGTCCGAGGTCTGGTACAGGCCTGTGAGCGGATTCTTCGAACCGGAAGCCGCCCCTGCTCCCAACGCCCAGGGCTGGCCGCTCTGGGCCGACAACGCAATGGCCGGGCCTATGGACCAGACGCCTGCGGCTAGCAGTGACACGTCTACAACCGACAGTTCTCCGGTGCGCTCGCGCTTGAACAGCGCTGCAGAAATGCCGCCGGCGATATTCATGCCGCCAATGGAGTCGCCGAAGCCCGGCCCGGGCTGCGGCAGCACAAAGCCCATGCCGGGTGGGCTCACGCTCTGGGCACAACCGGAGCGGCACCAGAAGCTGGTCATGTCATAGCCGCCGCGATTGCCGTCGGGTCCTTTCGGCCCCGAGGCAGTGCCGCGCACGTAGATGATGTTCGGGTTGTGCTTGCGAATATCCTCTACGTCGATCTTCAGCCTGGTCAGAACCTCTGGTAGTTTGTTGGAGAGGAACACGTCACAGGTCTTCGCCAGTTCGTACAGCACCGCCACGCCGTCGGGACTGGCCAGGTCGAGGCCGATCGAGCGCTTGCCACGATTGGCATGCTCGTTCAGCACGTGCACACCCCTGGACAGGTCCAGCACGCCGGTACTGCCCAGGCCGCGCATGGCGTCACCACGCTCATGGTGCTCCACCTTG
>CAYGOX010000568.1:0-1557 GCA_964351485.1 uncultured Halioglobus sp. | reverse complement strand
AGACCTCCTCACAGCGAGTTTGCCCCTCCGAGCCTGAGAGGAGGTCTCCGCGCCGAGCGCCGTGTTCAGAAGGCAAAAAACAGCAGAACAGAAGGCGCCATATTCAGAAGGTAAAAATCAGCAGAAAAGAAGACGCCGTATTCCGAAGGCAAAAAATCAGCAGACAAGAATACGGCGAGATACCAAGAAATAGAGGCTAGAAATAAGCCCGAGCCGCCAGCCAGAAGCTGACGCCGTCAAGCTCGCGGGCAGAATCGCCATCAATCTGCTCGTACTCAAGGCCAGTCATGAACTTGAGGTTGTGTCCGGCCACGTAGTAGTTCAGGCCTGCGTAGAGCGCGTGGTAATTGTCACCCGAGCCGGTAGGCAGTCCTTCGGCGCGGGCCACGGCGCGGATGCCGCGACTACTGCTGCTGCGCGGCGCGCTGCCGTCGCCGGTGGCGTGTGCCCACTGGTAGCGGAAGGCCGCTTCGAGCTTGTCCGGCACGATGTAGAACGAGGGGAGCAGGACCAGGCCGAGCGGGTCGGCGCCGCCGTCCTCGCTTACCGTGGCGTTGGCCATCAGGTTGTAGCGGCCGAAGTCGCGGTTATAGGTGACTGAGCTCGCCCACTCGTAGTCGAATACGGAGTCGTCGTCACTGGAATCATCGGCGTAGATGAAGTCCAGGATCAGGCTGCCCTCCAGCGCGTCGAACGTTGCGCTGGCCTGCACCGCGGCGCCGCTGTCCCAGCCGGCCCAGGTTTCACGCTCGGGCTCGGTCGACCACACGCCAAAGATGTACTCGACGCCGCCCTTGCTCGCGTTCATGACCACACCGGTGGGACGCACGCTGCCGAAGCGGTTGTTGATCGCACTGCGCTCAATGGTCTTGATGCGCTTGGAGGATTCGTGCTCCTCGCCGCCGAACAGGACTTTGTAGCGGCCGTAGCCAATCGAGGCCTCGTCGAAGCCCATCCAGTTCTTGCGGCCGTACTCCAGGTACAGCTCGTCCCAGCTGTCATAACCCAGGTCGTGATCGTCAAAACCGCCTTCCTCGAGGTTCATCCGGCCCAGGGCCTTGAATCCATTGAGGAAAGAAACGGACGCGCCCGCGCGCAGCCGGCGCAATTCGTCACCGTCGCCATCAAAGTCTTCGCCGGCACTTTCGCCGTCGGAGTAGTTGTACTGGTAGTGCACCCGGCCAAACAGTTTCACGTTCTGGACCAGGGCGTCGCTCTCGTCGTTGGAATAGACCTTGCCCATCGTCTTGAGCGTGTCGGCCCAATCGGCCAGGGCGGCGGGAGCAGTGAGAAGCAGACTGGTGGTGATCAGACAAGTACCTGGGAGATTTCGGAGCATGAGCGTTTCCTTTTCACGGTAGTTATCGGGTGGGTATCGGGGCTTGCGGATGCCCCCTGCATGTCCGGGCGCACAGTAGCACGCGGCATGTTACAGAAATATGAAAATGTGACGCTTGTGTTAAGAAATTCTGACAGTTTTGTTGCGTGGGCACCACTTAGACAGATTGAACTGTGTAATACGGCCCCCGATGCCTGCTACCACTCTCAGGCTCGGAG
>CAYGOX010000567.1:0-1561 GCA_964351485.1 uncultured Halioglobus sp. | reverse complement strand
CTGCACATCGAGTACTTTCGCGAACCGCCGCGCGCCGATCGGGAGCTGGCCGCGCAGCCGAGGCGCTTCCTGCACAAGGTCTTTCATACGCTCAGCGGGCAGGGCAATTATTTCGACTGTTTCAAACATCCGCCCGGCACCTCGTATATCGACGCCATGGCCGAGCCACCACCGATGCCGTGGCCCTGGCTGTCAGAGCTGGAACTGGAGTTCTTTGTCAGCGAGTACAGCCGGACGGGCTTTACCGGTGGCCTCAACTGGTACCGCTCGTTTGATCTCAAGTGGGCGCAGCGCAAACCTTTTGAGGGTGTGACCAGCGAGGTTCCCGCTTATTTCCTGGGTAGTGAAAACGACGTCGACCTGGAGGGTTTTCACGGCGACGATCCGATCAGCCAGATGCGCGCGATCTTCCCGGATCTTCGAGAGGTCCGCATGATTCCCCGCGCAGGTCACATGGTGCAGCTGGAAGCCTCGGACGAGGTCAACGCCATCCTGCTCGATTACCTGCGCGATATCGAGAAGAACTGCTACCGCCCGGCCGGTTAGGTGCCGGGCTCGTACCAGATCGGCGATGTCCAGGCGCGTTCCTGAATCTGCCACGGGAGGTCGGGATCGCTGCACGCGGGCGGGCGTTCTTCTTCGGGCAGTGACAGGCAGTCGTAGTGGCTCCAGCGGCAGGACGGATTTTCAACAACGCGCGCATAGTAGACGGCGGGCACGGCGGGGTCGAAGTCCGGGTCGCGCCAGGTGGCGCAGAGCTGGGCAAAACCGCGCCCACTCACGGCGCAGGTGGCCTTGTCCACGGTGGCCTCACCGGGCGCGGCGCCGGCGATGTCGTAGACGGCCTGGTGGGTTGCGCCTTCACCGTCGATCCAGCCCTTGATCACCTGCACCCGCTGCAGCAGGTTGGCGCCGTCACGCGGGTCCTGGTGTGCGCTCGCGACGAAGACGGGGCTTTCGCCCGCGGCAGAAGTCCCGAGGATGCCGCCCATGGGTACGCCGCCGGCGTAAGCCTGTTCGAGATAGTCCGTCTGTTGGCAGAGATCGGCGGGATAATCCGCGCCGGCAAAAAATCGCGGTTCGATGCGCGGCCCGCTGGTACCGAAGGTTTCGCGGTTGCGCATCGCGCTAAACAGCGCTTCACGGCTGTTTTCCACCGCGTACACACCGGCGATGCCGCCCGGGTTGTAGCGCACCGGTGAGCCGGCTGCGACATTCCCGGGCATTTCGATCTTGCCCAGCAGTCGCGCCTGGATGTCGCGGTCATTACCGTGTGAGCCGGGGTGGTTTTTCTCGCGGCCGACCATGGGCGCGCCCACGTGGGTGTCCGAAGCCGCCACGATCCCCATCCGGAACGGGTTGACGCCCAGGGCCTCCTTTTCGGCGAGTCCCGCCGTCAGTGCGTAACGCACGAAGCTGTAGCGCGACATGCAGCCGCGCAGCATCATGCCACCGCTGCCGATGGTTTCCCCGCAGTCATCGATGGGTTCGCTGACCGGGCGCAGTTTTTCGAAATGGCACAGTTCGTCGGTCTCGCCCAAGACACTTGCGATGTCAGTGC
>CAYGOX010000566.1:0-1573 GCA_964351485.1 uncultured Halioglobus sp. | reverse complement strand
GGCGATCAGGTGTCGTCGCGGCAGATGACATGCTCGAACAGGGCGCGGGCCTCCTCGAGCTTGGCGAAGACGGGAAAGTTGCTGTCCATGGCCCAGCTGGTGGTCAGCATGTTCAGTGTGCCGACGACCATGGCGGCGAGAATCTCGGGTGAGAACTCGGTACGGACATCGCCCATCTCGACCCCGGCGGCAATCAGCCGGGTGAAATTGGCCTTCGCGGTCGTGCCCACCTCGCGGTGACGCTCGGTGTCCATGGCGAAGTTCGCCGGTGCCATCAGGATGAGCTGGCGATCGATTTCCTCATAGCCGGCGAAGTTGGCCTCGATGTAGTCGATCATGGCGGCGAGTCGCGCGCGGGTGCTGCGGTGGTTTTCCATGAGCAGCCGGAGCATGGGCTCGGACTGGTCGTACAGCCGCGAAATACCCAGGCCGCCCAGCAGCGCATGCTTGTTCGAGAAGTGCCCGTAGAACGTTCGGCGGGCGACGTCGGCCTCGACGCAGATCTGTTCGATGCTGGTTTCGTCGACCCCGTGCTCGCGGAACAGGCGATAGGCCGCGTCCTCAATCCGGGCGCGTATCTCCTGTTTGCGTTTTTCGCGACGGCCGACGGGGGCCTCTGCCTCGATCATGAAATTCCTGTCATGGCGCTTGCAATGCGAATTCTATTAAACTAAATTGTATACAAATGTGCAAGTTTGCTCATTTGCGAAGCTAAGTTTTCGGGTGCGAACCCGGGGCCGGCAGAGCAGGTGCGCGCTTGTTTTTTATGTTGTCAGCAGAGTGTAGGAAAGCATGAGTGAGCGCCTGATTGTAGTGTCCACGGACTGTCACGCGGGTTTGCCGATTGCGGATTACAAGCCGTACGTCGAGAGCAAGTACCACGAGATGATGGATATGGCGGTGCCGGTGACGGTCGAGATGATGGAGAAGGCCGAGTCGACGTTCCTGATCAAGGAGATCAACGACGCGTGGCGTGCGCCGATCGAACAGGAGTTAAAAGGAGCCTGGGATTACGACGAGCGGCTGCGGATGCTGGCCACTGACGGCATCGCCGCCGAGGTCATCTTCCCCGACGGCATCACAGAGAAAAATACGCCGCCCTTCGGTGCGGGCCTGGGACTGTCGCCGCGCGATATGGTGCCCGAACTCCAGTGGGCCGGCGCCATGGCGCACAACCGTTGGCTGGCCGAGTGGTGTGCCAACGCACCGGAGCGTCACATCGGTGTCGCCTCCATCCCGCTGTTGTGGGATGTGCAGCAGGCTGTCGAGGCGGTGCGGTGGTGTGTCGACAACGGTCTGCGTTCGGTGATGATCCCGACGCTGTGGGGTGAGCACGACCCGTACCACCACGTGAAGTACGACCCGTTCTGGGCGGCGTGCGAAGAAATGGGCGTGATCGTGCACTTCCACTCCGGTCCCGCGCCGCACCCGGAATATTTCGGCGCTGGCTTTCCGGCCGAGGACAAGAGTGACGAGCTGCCCGGTGCGATGGGTATCTATGTTTCCGAGGTGATGTGGTGGCTGTACCGGCCGCTGACCTTCATGATCTGGGGCGGCGTCTTCGAGCGCTTCC
>CAYGOX010000565.1:0-1575 GCA_964351485.1 uncultured Halioglobus sp. | reverse complement strand
CCCCAGCGCCCCTCGGCGGCGAAATCGTGATCGTAGTGAATCAGGTTGGGATAGTGCATCGCCTGCACCCAGCGCCGAAAATCGTTGTTGTGCAGCGGCTCTTTCATTCTCGCCGGCGCAATCGGCTTGCCCAGGTACTGGTCGATATCGGAGGTATCCAGTTCAATCTTGCTCATCGCGTTATTCCTTATTTTGTCACTACTGCGTCACTCGGCTGCCAGGGCTTCCGGCGACAGGTACTTGGTGGTAGACCAGCCGCCATCCACCACGATGGTCTGGCCGTTGATGTGGGCGGCGCCGGGCGAGCACAGGAACGCGATGGTACTGGCCACGTCCTCCACGGTGCCTAGGCGCGGCGCCGGCGTCATTTCGGTATTCATGCGCTTGAAGCCCTTGTCTTCAAGACGACCGCTGACCATGTCGGTGAGTGTGACCCCGGGGGCCACACAGTTGGAGCGGATGCCCTGCGCGCCGTAC
The DNA here is from genome assembly GCA_964351485.1 of uncultured Halioglobus sp. Taxonomy (GTDB): domain Bacteria; phylum Pseudomonadota; class Gammaproteobacteria; order Pseudomonadales; family Halieaceae; genus Marimicrobium. Next base: position 1,098 of record CAYGOX010000565.1, on the reverse strand, counting down.
TCGCAGGCCATGTGCAGGGTGAGCGCCGTGAGACCGCCCTTGGAGGCGGAGTAGGCGCCGCCGCGGCGGCCCCCGACCACGGCAAAGGTCGAGGTGACATTGATGATCGCCGAACCGGGCTGCATGTGGACAATGACATCACGCGCGAGGCGAAATGGCGCCCGCAGCATCACGCCGAGGAAGCGGTCGAGGGTTTCGTCATCGGTTTCATGCAACGGCTTGGGGCTGCCCAGGCCGGCGTTGTTGATGAGGAAATCGATGCGGCCGAAGCGATCCAGCGCGGCGCGCACGATCGTCTGCGGTGCCTCGTCGGCGGCGATATCCACCGCGACCGTGAGCACGCGATCCGCATCGCCCAGGGCCTCTTCCAGCGCGGCGAGCTTGGCGCTGTCGCGGCCCACGCCGACAATGGCCATGCCGGCCTCGAACAGCATTTTTGCCGTGGCCAGCCCAATGCCGCTGCCCGCCCCGGTGATGATCGCAACCTGCATGCGCTGAACCTCCGCGTCCGCCGGCGCCACGGGGGTTCGCGGCGACCGAAAGTTCTATAGTATAATCACCGCTGTTGATTAATACCACAGCCGGACAACCGGTTCGCCAGCCACCAGGTGCTCCATGACGCCAGCCGATTCCCCCACGCGCAGACACATCGACGGTTACTCGATCCGCTGGGATGAGGGCCGCGCGAAGGAAGCCTACGCCGCCGGTCACTGGACTCGCTCGACGCTGGCCGACGCACTGGCGCAGGCCATCGCCGACGATCCCACCCGGGCGCTGGTCATCGACGACCAGGGTCAGCTCAGCGCCCAGACGCTGCACGACCAGTCGCGCGCTCTGGCGCAGGTGCTGACAGAACGCTTCCAGCCCGGCGCAGTAATCTCCTTCATGTTGCCCAACTGGCGCGAGGCAGCAGTTGTCTACCTGGCCAGCACGCTGGCCGGCATGGTGGCCCACCCGGTACTGCCCTCGCTGCGCGAACACGATCTGGCCTTCATGCTGCAGGACATCGACAGCCGCATGATTTTTATCCCCGCGAACTTTCGCGGACACGACTACGGCGCGATGCTCAACGCGGTCTGCGCAAAGCTGGAGAATCCG
>CAYGOX010000564.1:0-1576 GCA_964351485.1 uncultured Halioglobus sp. | reverse complement strand
GCCCGGCGACTACTATCATTTTGATATGGCGCACCAACGCCTGACCGGCGAGCGCAGCGGCCGCTCCTTTGCCCTGGGCAGTCGTGTCCAGGTGCAGGTCGCCCGGGTCGATCTCGACGACAAGAAAATCGACCTGGAACTGATCGACAGTGAGCCGCCGCGCAAGGCGCGTCGCGGTGCCGGCAAGAAGAATGCTGACGACAAGCCGCAGGGCAAGGGCGGCAAGAAATCCGGCGGCGGCAAAAAGCAGCGCGACGGCAAGAAGCAGCGCGATGGTAAAAAAGTATCGAAGTCGCGATCGGGTCGCAAGACCGGCCACCGCAAACACCACTGAGAGTCGACGGCATGAGCCAGGAGACGGTCTACGGAATCCACGCGGTCGATGCGCTGCTGCGCTCCCGGCCCGGCGCAATCGAGCAACTGCTGCTGGAGACGTCGCGGCGCGACAAGCGCGTGCGCGCGCTGGAGGAACTGGCGCGCAACCAGGGCGTGGCGGTCGCGCGCTGTGGCCGGGCCGAGCTCGATGAGCGGGTGGCGGGGCGTCACCAGGGGGTGGTAGCCGTACTGGCCGCCGGGGCGCTCGAGGCGGACAACCGCTGGTCGGAGGAGCGACTCCTGCAGTGGCTGGAGACCAGTGAGGCCACCAGCCTGCTGCTGGTGCTCGACGGCGTCACCGACCCGCACAATCTCGGCGCCTGCCTGCGCAGTGCCGATGCGGCCGGTGTCACCGCCGTTATCGTCCCCAAGGATCGCTCGGCCGACCTGACCGAAGTGGTGCGCAAGGTGGCCTGTGGCGCCGCCGAACTGGTGCCCTTCGTGCGAGTGACCAATCTCAGCCGCACCCTGGGCGCCCTGCAGGAGCGCGGCGTGTGGGTGTATGGCGCCGATGGCGAGTCGGAAAACACTATTTATAACAGTGACTTAACCGGCCCCGTGGCGCTGGTGATGGGCGCCGAGGGGCAGGGTCTGCGGCGCCTCACCCGGGAGCAGTGCGACTACCTCGTGAGCCTGCCCATGGCCGGTTCGGTGAGTAGTCTCAATGTGTCCGTGGCCTCGGGCATCTGCCTGTTCGAGGCGGTGCGACAGCGCGCGGCGACCTCGGCCTGAGCGCAAATTTGGCGCCGTGATTGGCGCTTGTGGCAGGGGCCCAAACTCTGTAGAATCCGCCGCTCAAAATTTGCCCGGCCAGATTTGCTGGCCGATCCTCCTTGCTACACCGGCTGTCACTGCGACAGGGTGGGTAGCATTAACCCGTAAGGAGCTTCTCGTATGCGACATTACGAAATCGTATTCATGGTCCATCCTGACCAGTCCGAACAGGTGCCCGGCATGATCGAGCGCTACTCGGCTACCATCCAGAAAGACGGCGGTCAGGTACACCGTCTCGAGGACTGGGGTCGTCGTCAGCTTGCCTACCCCATCAACAAGATCCACAAGGCACACTATGTGCTGATGAATGTCGAGGCCTCCAATGAGGCGATGGAAGAGCTGACCACCACGTTCCGTTACAACGACGCGGTTATCCGCAACCTCGTGATCCGCCGCGATGAGCCGGTGACCGAGGAGTCCTTCATCA
>CAYGOX010000563.1:1310-1578 GCA_964351485.1 uncultured Halioglobus sp. | reverse complement strand
TGCGGTGGATCGAGGCGCGCTCTTTCTCACCGATGGGGCCCCACTCGTCGATCGGGTTGCCCAGGACGTCCATGATGCGGCCCAGAGTCTCGACACCGACCGGAACGGCAATGGGAGCGCCGGTGTTTTCAACCGCGAGACCGCGGCTGACACCTTCGGAGGAGCCCATCGCAATCGCGCGGACAACACCGTCACCCAGCTGCTGCTGGACCTCCAGGGTCAAGTCCTTCTCGGGTACCTTCAACGCATCATAAACCTGCGGCACCGC
>CAYGOX010000563.1:0-1300 GCA_964351485.1 uncultured Halioglobus sp. | reverse complement strand
GTGGAAACTCCACGTCGATAACCGCGCCGATGATTTGTACGATTCGTCCGCTGCTCATGTTCGGATCCTCACTCTCAAAATTCAGTTCTGTCTGGCGCGGGCCATCGCCCGTCGCCGAATCTGTTTGCATGCTGTACGTTGCCTTCGGGTGCGCTTAGCTGATAGCCGCTGCACCGCTGACAATTTCCGACAGCTCCTGCGTAATCGCCGCCTGGCGCGCCTTGTTGTAGATCAGTTGCAGGTCGTCGATCAGCTCGCCCGCGTTTTCGGTCGCGTTCTTCATCGCGAGCATCCGTGCCGCCTGCTCGCAGGCACCGTTCTCAACGACGGACTGGTAAACCTGGGACTCGATATAGCGGGTCAGCAGGCCTTCCAGGAGTTCTTTCGCATCGGGCTCGTAGATGTAGTCCCAGTGGTGCTTCATCTCGTCGCTGTCTTCAGCTTCCAGCGGGAGCAGCTGCTCCACTGTCGGCTGCTGCGTCATGGTGTTGACGAACTCGTTACTCACCAGGTAGAGGCGGTCAATCCGACCATCTTCATAGGCGTCGAGCATCGTCTTCACACCACCGATCAGGTCAGCCAGCTCGGGCTCTTCACCGATGTCGCGTACCGCGGAAATCACGTTGCCACCGTAGCTGTTAAAAAACGCCGCTGCCTTTGCGCCCACCAGGCTCAAGTCGATTTCGATGCCCTGGTCCGCCCACTCTTTCATCGACTTGATGGTGGTCTTGAACAGGTTGATGTTCAGGCCGCCACAGAGGCCGCGATCCGTCGACACCACGATGTAACCGACGCGCTTCACATCGCGCGTTTCCATGTACATGTGGCGATACTCCGGCGCTGCATTTGCAATATGGCCTACCACGGCACGCATGCGCTGAGCGTAGGGTTTGCCAAGCTGCATGCGCTCCTGCGCCTTGCGCATCTTACTGGCGGCGACCATCTCCATCGCACTGGTGATTTTCTGCGTGCTCTGGATACTGGAGATTTTCGTCCGGATTTCTTTTCCGACTGCCATCTAGGTTTCCTCGGCCCTACCAGGTCTGGGTGCTTTTGAACTTCTCGATCAGCTGCGCGAAGCTCGATTCGATCTCGTCGCTGTAGTCGCCACTCTCGACGATGCCGCTCATCAAGTCACCGTACTCGGCGTGGGCAAAGGACAACAGCGCCGACTCGAAGTCGCCGATCTTGTTCACTTCCACATCCTTCAGGTGACCTTCGTTCGCGGCGTACAGCACAAGACCCATCTCCGCGATGCTGCGCGGTGAGTACTGCTTCTGCTTCATCAGCTCGGTAACGC
>CAYGOX010000562.1:0-1589 GCA_964351485.1 uncultured Halioglobus sp. | reverse complement strand
GGTGGAAGGAGTTGCGGCCGTTGCGGATGTCGAGCATGTAATCCACCAGGTGCTTGTAGTCTGTATCGCTGTGCGCCAGATCGATCTCGCTGGCGTTGACGATCAGCAGCGGAGCGCCATCGTAATATAGAAAGAACTCACTGTACACTTCGTTCAGGCGCTCCAGGTAGTCGCGTTCAATGGCCTGTTCGATGGCGATCCCGCGCGCTTCGATGCGCGACAGCAACACATCCGTGGACGCCTGCAGGTAGATGACCAGGTCCGGCCTGGGCGCGTCGATGGTGAGCTGCTGGTAGACTTTTTCGTAGAGCAGGAATTCGTCGCGCTCGAGATTGACGCGGGCGAACAGCGGGTCTTTCTCAATCAGAAAGTCGGCCACACGCACCGGCTCGAAGATATCGGCCTGGCGCATGTCCTGGATTTTCTGGGCGCGCTGGAACAGGAAGAACAGCTGGGTCGAGAGAGCCGCGCGCTCGCGGTTGCGGTAGAACTTTTCGAGAAACGGGTTTTCCTCGGCCTCTTCGAGCAGCGTCGCGTAGTTGAAGCTGGCGGCCAGTTTCTTGGTGAGCGTGGTCTTGCCGACACCGATCGGCCCTTCAACGGCGATGTACGCCGGGGGTGTGCGACCTTTCAGGTCAATGGTGATCGCCCTGGTATCGGACATTAATGCGCAGTTCCTTCACCGAGTAATTTCACAGCGTACCCCGGTCGGCCTTCGCAGCGTGTGTCGCGATCAGCGGCGTTGTCAGCCGCTCCAGCCTGGCCGGCGGCAACTGTGCAATCAGGCCGTCCAGGTCGCGTCCGTCGGGGAGTAGGACGCTAGTGTCGCTGATTTCCCGCAGCGGATACAAGACGAAGTCGCGTTGTGTCATGCGCGGATGTGGCACGGTCAGTGTCGGGGTGTCGATGATCGCGTTGCCGTAGAGCAGCAGGTCCAGATCCAGGGTGCGTGGCCCCCAGCGTTCTGTGCGCACCCGTCCCTGCGCCGTTTCGATTGCCTGCAGGGCCTCCAGCAGCGCCGCCGCCTCGAGTCCGGTATCGATGCGCGCCACCGCGTTGAGGTAATCGGGCTGGTCGCCGGGGCCCACGGCCGCGCTGCGCCAGCACGAGGAAACGCGCTGCAGCTGTGTGTCGGGGAGGTCGGCCAGGGCCGAGACAGCGGCTCGCAGTTGCGCCAGGGGGTCTTGCAGGTTGCTGCCCAGCGCAATGTGGGCCACCACGCGTTCAGCCACCGGATTTGCGTCGGCGCGGGCGTTTGCGCGGTTTGCGGCCCTTGCCGTTGCCGGCGACTTTCAAGCGTTCTTCAAGCGGCAGTTCCTGGAACTGTGTCCACCACTGACCGCTGTCGCCGGTGAGCTCCCCGGCCTGCTCGCGCAGCAGGAGGAAATCGTAACCGGCGCGGAAGCGCCGGTGGTCGACCAGCTCCGCGGCGCGTCGACCCGTGCGCCGTTGCAGGCGCAGCTGGAATTCCCAGATCTCCTTCATGGGCTGCGAGAAGCGCCGGGGAATGGAGACGTGGCGAACCGCTTCGCCGATGGTCTGCGCGCTGGCGGTCTGCAGGGCGTCCTGCGGTGACATGCCGCGTTCTT
>CAYGOX010000561.1:0-1592 GCA_964351485.1 uncultured Halioglobus sp. | reverse complement strand
AACCTGTTGCGACCGGCGAAGATGCGCCGGTGAACGGCGTATGATACGGAGGCGGGGCGGGCAGGAAAAGGCGGTCCTGTCCCGGGTAATCGGTGGCTCAACAATTCAGCCTGCGAGGGCGAATTGCGCGACCCGAAAAAGCGGTTCAACCTGTCAAACCCTGTATCGAGCGTGCGTGGCCCGGATTGACCTGTGGGGGCGCGTCCGAGCATGCTGTGCCCTCATTTTCGGGAGAACTTGTATGAAGCGTTTTGACAGCAGGGTAGTGATGGTCACGGGTGCGGCCAGTGGTATTGGTCGGGCCGCGGCCCAGCGTATTGCGCAGGAAGGCGGCACGGTGTTTTGCGTGGACTTGAACGAGACTGCCGTCGCCGAGACGGTTGCGGATATCGAGGCCGCCGGCGGTAAGGCCGTTGCCCATGCCTGCGACGTGTCGGACGAGGCCAGCGTCAACGCCGCTGTCGATGCGTGTATTGAACAGTGCGGAAGCCTCTATGCGCTGGTGAATATGGCGGGCATCCTGCGTTTTGATGACACGGCCGAGATCCAGACCAGCCAGTGGCAACGCGTCATCGATATCAACCTCACCGGCACGATGCTCCTGTGCCGGGCGGTGCTGCCGCACCTGGTGGAATCGAAGGGCAGTATCGTCAATGCTGCGTCCACGGCGGCTCTGGCCGGCCTGCCCTGCGGGGTTGCCTACTCCGCGAGCAAAGGCGGCGTGCTGGCCATGACCCGCTCTATCGCCGTGGAATACGCCAAGCGCGGCGTGCGCGCCAACTGTATCTGCCCGGGTGATATCAACACCGGGATGACCGGCGGTATCGATTTTCCCAAGACCATGGATTTCGACCTGATGCCGCGCATCCAGTCGATCAGTGGCGCGAAAGGGCCCGAAGTAGTGGCCGGCCTGATTGCGATGCTCGCGTCCGAAGACGGCATTCACATCAACGGCGAGGATGTCCGCGTCGACGGCGCGACCCTGGCTTAGGGCTATTCCGACTCGATCAGGCGCACCCGGTAGCGGTGCGTCTCCTTCTGCCGGCGTGTCTCGATCTCCACGACGTCGCCGGGCCGGTGTTTTTCCAGGGCGCTGAAAAAGTCGTCCTGTGACTGCACCTCGCGCCCCTCGATACCCGTGATGATATCGCCCAGCACGACCTCCCCGTACTGGTTGCGGTAGGCGCCGACCATTCCTGCCTGTTCCGCGGGCAGGCCCGGGAACGCGCGCACCACGGGCACACCCTTGATGCGGTTGCGCTTTATCCAGCGGTCACTGGCCAGTTCCACGCCGATAATCGGGCGCAGGATGCGGCCGTAGCTGATCAGCTGCGGCACGACCTCCCTCACGGTATTGACCGGTATGGCAAAACCGATACCGGCGCTGGCGCCGCTGGGGCTGTAGATCGCGGTGTTCACGCCGATCAGTTGCCCCAGGGAATTGAGCAGGGGCCCGCCCGAGTTGCCCGGGTTGATCGCCGCATCGGTCTGGATCACGCCGCGAATCTTGCGATTACCCGGCGCCCGGATTTCGCGCCCCAGGGCGCTGACAATGCCCGCGGTGAGCGTCGTATCCAGGCCGAAGGGGTTGC
>CAYGOX010000560.1:0-1596 GCA_964351485.1 uncultured Halioglobus sp. | reverse complement strand
TGAGCGACCTGCACGCGTGTGCGGCGCGCCCGGTGTCGGCGCTGGCCGTGGTCACCTTGCCCTATGCGGCGCAGCGGATCGCGCAGCGCGACCTGATCCAGTTGCTCGGCGGTGCCATGGCCGAGCTGTCCGACGTCGGGTGCGTTCTCAATGGTGGCCACACCCTGCAGGGCCCGGAGCTCCGGGTGGGCTTCGTGGTGAACGGCATCGCGCGGCGCAGGTCCATGCACAAGCACGGCGGGCAGCCGGGCGATGTGCTTGTCCTGACCAAGCCGCTGGGCGTCGGTGTCCTGTTCGCGGCGCGGATGCAGGGGCTGGCCGCGCCCGACGATATCGATGCGGCGGTGCAGGGCATGCTCATTGGCAACAGCGCGGCGGCGGTACTGGCACATGAGGCCGAGGCCACGGCCTGCACCGACATCACCGGCTTCGGCCTGGCGGGACACCTGCAGGAGATGCTCGGTGACGAGCTGGCTGCGCGGGTGGATGCGTCAGCCGTACCCGTATTGCCCGGCGCACTCGACTGCCTGCGAACCGGCATCACCAGTACGATGCAGGCGGACAACCTGCGCAGCGCCGCGACGCACACCCTGCCCGGCGGTGCGTACGACGAGGCCAGGCACCAGCTCCTGTTCGATCCTCAGACCAGCGGGGGCTGCTCATCGCCTGCCCGGCGGCGCGGGCAGAGGGGCTGGTGACAGCGCTGCGCGCGGCGGGCTATCAGCACGCGAGCGTCATCGGCGAACTGGCGGCGCGCGAGGCGGGAGCGATCAACGCGATCACGGTCACGCACTGATCCGCGCCAAGGATTGCGGTAAGGTAGGCCATCCAACTGCCCGAGCACGCCACGCATGCTAAGCCGCCGACTCACCACCAAGATCGCCTTTGTCCTGGACGAGTGCCTGCCCCCGATCCTGCGCGATGCGTCCTGGTTCATGTGGTTGCCCTTTCGCCTCATGTTCGGCGACCAGGCCAAAACGTTTGCCGACTTCAAGGCGCGTGCCTTTGGCCTGGACGCGCAGCAGTACAAGGACGTCTACCGCACGACCGCCGCGGTGCACATCGAGCGCGAGACCGATCTCAACCCGGCCTGCGTTGAGCGAATCCTGGACAATGTCGCGGGCCAGACGATCCTGGAGGTGGGCTGCGGTCGCCTGTACCTCGCCCGCCGACTGGCCGGGCGCGGCGAGGTCACCGCCTGTGACATGGTGCTGCCGGCACCCGCTCCCGAAGATGAACAACTGACGCTGCTGGAAGCCGCGGTTGGCGCGCTGCCCTTTGACGACAACGCGTTTGATACCGTGGTGTGCACGCACACGCTCGAGCATATCCCCGATCTGGTGGGCGCTATAGCGCAATTGCGCCGCGTGGCGCGCAAACGCCTGATTATCGTCGTGCCACGGCAGCGGCCCTACCGCCATACCTTCGATCTTCACCTGCACTTCTTTCCCTACCGCTGGTCGCTGGAAGCCTTTCTGGCCAACCCGCCGCGGGCGCACCAGCTCGAGCTGTTGGGCGGGGACTGGTACTACCAGGAGGAGAGTGCCGGCGAAGTTCAGGATTCGGCGAAGGTCCAGTAGCGGTACAGCAGGTAGT
>CAYGOX010000559.1:0-1599 GCA_964351485.1 uncultured Halioglobus sp. | reverse complement strand
CTCACTGGCCATGCTGGGGGCGCGGGCAATTGATGACAGCTTGCCGAACACCCGGGCCTATGTGGAACGCGTGTCGGCCCGCCCTGCCTACCAGAAAGCGATGTCGATCGCGGGGCCTGCTGCCACCCGGCCTGCCGGCTGACGCGCCAGCGAGGGAAATAGTGCCATTGACGGCCCGCGATCAGGGCCGTTATTATAATAGCTATGACTAGTATATTAGCGAGTGCGAGAAGTTCGTCCATGAAACCCACAACCATTCTTCTGTTAATCGGGGCTGTTTTGCTCTCGGGCTGCGGTCGGCCCTCATCCTACAGTTCGCCAGAGATCGAGGCGGCAAGTCGGCAACTGGTGCCGCAGGATCCCGAGATCGCCGCTATCTATCGCCGCAGTTGCAGCAGTTGTCACACTGTCGCCGCCACAGGTGCCCCCCTCACCGGGGACGCGTCCACCTGGGCACCGCGTATGGCCAAGGGGATGGATGCGATGGTGAACAGTGTCATCAATGGGTTTGGTGGCATGCCCCCGTTTGGCCTGTGCATGGATTGCGACGCCCGGCAGTTTGAAGCCCTTATCCAGTTCATGGCAACGCCGGCAGCAGCCAGTGATTAAGCGTCGCAGTGTACTGGGGGCCCTGGTGGCGGCAGCAGTGGGCAGCCAGGCCCTGCCTCTGCGGGCGCTGGCGGCCTCCGACACCGGCAAGGTGCAAACCATTCCCTGGCGCAACTGGTCCGGCTCGCAGAAGTGCGAGCCCGCCGCGCGCAGTGCGCCTGCCACTGTCGCTGAACTGCAGGAACTGATCGCGTCAGCCAAAGGCACAGTGCGCGCGGTGGGCGCGGGCCACTCATTTACCCCGCTTGTGCCCACCGATGGCACTATCGTCTCGCTGTCACGGTTGAGTGGCCTGGTAAATCACGATTCGAAAAGCCTGCAAGCCACGCTATGGGCAGGCAGCCGGCTTGGGGACGTCGGCCAGCCGCTGGAAGATGTCGGGCAGGCAATGATCAACATGCCGGATATCGATGAGCAGACGCTGGCGGGGTGCCTCGCTACCGCGACCCACGGTACGGGTGTTGACATTGGTTGCATGTCGACCTTTATCGAGGGTTTACAGCTGGTGGATGCCCGCGGCGAGCTGGTGGACTGCGATGCGAAAAGGAATCCCGATCTGTTCCAGGCCGCGAAAGTGTCCATGGGTGCGCTGGGTATCATCACGCAGGTCAGGCTGCAGAATATGGCGCCCTATCGCTTGCGCAGGGAAACAGTGTGGCGCCAGTTCGATGAAATACTCGAGATCGCCGATAGCATGGCCGATCAACACCGCAATTTCGAGTTCTACTATATTCCTTATTCAGGCATGGGCTTTACCGATACGCACGACCTCACAGAGGAGCCTGTGGGTTCCACCGAGAAAATCGACAGCAATGACTCCGTGCACGACCTGAAACTGGCGCGCGACTGGCTGGATGGCTCACCGAGGCTTCGCGAGCTTATCCTCAGCAGTGTTGTCAAAACCCTCAGCGACGAAGTGACGGTAGAGAGCTCCTGGAAAAATTACGCCAGTGAGAGCAATGTCCGTTTTAACGAGATGGAGTATCACCT
>CAYGOX010000558.1:0-1606 GCA_964351485.1 uncultured Halioglobus sp. | reverse complement strand
GAGGGACTGTCGGCGATGGGCTCGTAGCGGGCGATGATTTCATCCCAGGTGTCGTAGTCGGTCGGTGGGGCCAGTGGCAGTGCGATGCGCGGCAGCGTGTCGGGCACACCGGCCTTCATCTCGTCCCAGTCATCAAGCTTACCGACAAACACCAGGCGCGCTTCGCTGTGTTCGAGTATGTAAGCGACGGTTTCTGCGTTCAGTGTCGGGTATAGCGCGACATTGACGTGGCCGGCCATCCAGATCGCCAGGTCGCACATAACGAAGTGCGCGCAGTTTTTCGAGATCAGGGCGATGTGGCTGCCCGGGGGCAGGTTTAGAGACCGCAGGTGCGCGGCCATGCGCCGCGCCTGGTTCAGCGTTTCGCCCCAGGTGTATTGCGCGCACTCGCCGTTGCCCAGCGGCTGGGTCATATACAGGCGGTCGGGCGTTTTCCGCTCCCATTCATAGACGGCGTCCAGCAGGTACCGGGGGGCGGTGTCGCTCATACTATTCTTCCTTATGGTTTATAAAAGCACTATAGCAGATGGTTGGGACTACGATGCCAGCCCGGTCGGCCTGGCCGGATCAATCAGTTCGATCCAGTGGGCAACGGTGCAGGGCGCGGCGGCCTGCAGGTGGAGCTGGCAGCCGACGTTGGCGGTGGCGATGACGTCCGGCTGCTCAGCGCATAGCGATTGCAGCGCCACCTCCCGGATGCGCTCACTGCGCGCTCGTTGCAACAGCGAGTAGGTGCCCGCCGAGCCGCAGCATCGGGTATCGGGGGTGGTGTCGGTCAGCCCGATGCCGACGCTCTTCAGTATGTGCTCGACGTGGTGACCCGCGCCCAGGGCGTGGGTCAGCGTGCAGGGCGTGTGGATGGCGACCTTTGCTTGCCCGGGGGCGCGTTTGAGGGGCGTGAGGTCCTGCGCGGCTACGGCTTCACCCAGGTCGCAGCTCAGTTCGGAAATACGTCGCGCTCTTTCAGCGTAGCGCGCATCGTGTGCCAGCAGGCGGCCGTAGTCCTCGAGCATTGCGCCGCAGCCGGACGCGCTGCTGATGATCGCCTCGACCCCGTCTTCCACCCAGGGCCACCAGGCGTCGATGTTGCGACGCATGGCGTTCAGACCGGCCTCGTGGGCACCGAGGTGATAGTCGAGCGCGCCGCAGCAGCCCGCGCGAGGCGCCGCCACCAGGCTGATGTCCAGGGCGTCCAGGACGCGGCGCGCCGCGGCGTTGGTGGCCGGCGTAATGGCTTGCTGGACGCAGCCTTCCAGAATGAGCATGGTGCGCGGTTTGTCAGCCGGCGGCGTGTCGCCCTGGGTCTGTCGCGGCGGTACGCTGGTGGCGAGCGATGAGGGCAGCAGCGGGCGCAGCCATTGTCCGAGCCTTACCACAACGCCGAGCAATGCCGGACGCACGAATACCGCGCGCAGTGCCCGCCGTACCAGTCGTTGGGCGACAGAGCGCGGCGCCTCAACCTCCATCAGGCCGCGGCCGATATCGAGCAGCTGTCCGTATTCCATGCCCGAGGGGCAGGTGGTTTCGCAGTTGCGGCAGGTCAGGCAGCGATCCAGATGTTCTCGCGTGGCGTCGGTCGCGCTGCCGGACTCCAGCAATTGTTTGA
>CAYGOX010000557.1:0-1611 GCA_964351485.1 uncultured Halioglobus sp. | reverse complement strand
ACAATACGATCGGATGGCTGCAGTTCGCCCTGCTTGTAGGCCGGTCCCTTGGGGACGAGGCGGGCGACTTTCGTGTAGTCCTCTTCCATTTGCAGGACGGCGCCGATGCCTTCCAGCGACAGGCTCATGTTGATATTGAAGTTTTCCGACCGGCGTGGCGAGAAGTAATTCGTGTGCGGATCGTATAGCTGCGTGAGCGCGTTGGCGTAGATCTGGAACACGTCCTGGCTGTTGTACTGCTTCACGCGGCGCAGCTGATTGGTGTAGCGCTTGTGCAGTGTCGGCGCGATTTCCTCAGCGGGTTTTTCTGACAGTCTCAGGCGCAGTACTTCGTTCTTGAGCTGCTTGCGCCAGCGGTCGTCGAGTTCGGCGTCGCTACTCGCCCAGTCCCGGGTTTCCACGTCCAGTAAATACTGCTCGTCAATGGAGAAATCCATCGAGGCGACCGTGTCGTCCAGTGAGTCGATGAGTTTCTCAATGCGATCCTGCAAACGGGACTGGAACCGGTTGAAGATGGCAAAACCGGCATCGAGCTTGCCCTTGCGCAGCTCATCGTCCATCACATTGCGGTAGCGCTCGAACTCCGCGATATCCGAGGCCAGCAGGAACATCTTGCTGCGATCGAGGTTGTTGAGATAGCTGTCCAGGTGCATGCCCGACAGCGCATCGTCGTAGGCGAGCTTGGCGTAGTGGCGCTCCTCGAGTTGCTCGACCATTTCGATGATGGTCTGGCGCTGCACATTGGTGTACTCGATAAGCGCATTGGCGCGAGCCGGCAGGAGCAGGCCGATAAACAGGCCGCAAAGGGCGATTGCCCGGGTCAGCTGCCGGTAACAGGCTCGGGATTTGGGGCTACCCACTTTCATGTCTCTTTACCCATCTGTCAGAGAGTCCGGTCGACAGCGCGTCTGGCGAGTGACTGTCGCACGCAACTATGGATACCGTAGGACCAGTTTAGTTCGATCCGGTCTCGCGAATCATTGCCAAACAGTCGTTTTGTGGCGATGTTCACATTCGACTATTTATCTGTGATAACAATAGCTTATGCAGTATAGGTCATCCTGATCGGGAACAAAATCCCCGTTTGAACGCCAATTTTGATGGTCGCTGGGCCCGTTGTGAGCGGCCAGCGGGGGGTTTGAGGGCTTCAAATTTATATGACATCATTGCTGCCAATTTGTGGCAAGCCGCCATCCCGCATCCCCCGCGAAAACCCGTAACCGGGGCGGTTCACACAGCCTGACAGTCCTCTCTTTGATAAGGAACAACAACGGATGAAAACCCGACTGACTGAAATGCTCGGTATCGAGACTCCCCTGATTTGTGGCGGCATGATGCGAGTCGGCACGGCCGAGCTCGCCGCCGCGGCTTCCAACGCCGGTGCCCTGGGCGTCATGACGGCACTCACGCTGCCGACGCCGGACCTGCTGCACGCTGAAATTGAAAAATGTAAATCCCTCACCGACAAGCCATTCGCGGTGAACCTGACCGTCGGTGTGGTCTCCACCGAGATCAACTACGACGATTACGTCGATGTGATCGTGCGCAGTGGTGTCAAGGTGGTCGAAACCGCCGGCCGCAGCCCCGAGCCCTTCATGGACGTCTTCAACG
>CAYGOX010000556.1:0-1621 GCA_964351485.1 uncultured Halioglobus sp. | reverse complement strand
CGCAAGATGGCCCACCACCAGACCGGTGATGAGTGGCCGATCTACCCGACCTACGATTTCGCCCACGGCCAGGAAGATGCGATCGAGGGCGTGACCCACTCGGTGTGCACACTGGAGTTTGAGGATCACCGGCCGCTTTACGACTGGTTTATCGAACACCTGCCCGTACCCAGCCGACCGCGCCAGTACGAGTTCGGGCGCCTCAACCCCAGCTACACGGTGACCAGCAAGCGCAAGCTGCGCCAGCTGGTGGAGGAGGGCCGCGTGGAGGGCTGGGACGACCCGCGTATGCCCACCATCTCCGGTATGCGCCGGCGCGGTTACCCGGCGCAGGCCCTGCGCCGTTTCTGCGAGATGATCGGCACCACGCGTAGCGACGGTGTGGTCGATGTCGCCATGCTCGAGTTCGCCATCCGCGAGTACCTCAACGAGAACGCGCCACGCGCCATGTGTGTACTCAACCCGCTCAAGGTCATCCTGACCGACCTGCCCGAGGATCATGTCGAGTGGCTGGCGGCGCCCGGTCACCCGAGTCGCGCGGACCTGGGCGAGCGTTCGCTGCCGTTCACCCGCGAGATCGTTATCGACGCCGACGATTTCCGCGAGGAGGCCAACAAGAAATTCAAGCGCCTGGTGCTGGGCAAGCGCGTGCGCCTGCGCAACGGTTACGTGATCGAGGCCGACGAGGTCGAGCGCGACGCGGCCGGCGAAATTGTCGCCGTGCACGCCCACACCATTCCCAATACCTGCGGTGCCGATCCCGAGGACGGTATCAAGCCCAAGGGCGTGATCCAGTGGGTGAGCGCCACCCACGGCAAGCGCGCCGAGGTGCGCCTGTACGACCGGCTGTTCACGCACGAGGCGCCGGACCGCGGCGACGCGGATTTCATGGCCCATATCAACCCCGATTCCCTGGCGGTGGTCGAGCAGGCCTGGATCGAGCCGTCGTTGGCCGAGGCCGAACCCGAGACTGTGTTCCAGTTTGAGCGCGAGGGCTATTTTGTCGCCGACCGGCATGAACACACCGCCGCGCAGCCGGTCTTCAACAAGACCATCGGTCTGCGCGACACCTGGAATGACGGTAAGGGCGCGTCATGAGCCTTCAGCTATACAACACCCTAAGTCGCAAGAAAGAAACGTTTGTCCCGCTCAATCCCGAACGGGTCACGATGTACGTGTGCGGGCCGACGGTGTACAACCTGGCCCATATCGGCAACGCCCGGCCTGTGGTCGTGTTCGACACGCTGTTCCGGCTGTTGCAGACGCATTTTGACGAAGTCGTATACGCCCGCAACATCACCGACGTCGACGACAAGATCATCGCGGCGGCGGCCGAGACCGGCCGCACCATCGACGAGGTCACCGAGGAATTTACCGCGAAATACCGCGAGGACATGAGCCAGCTCGGCGCATTGGCGCCGACGCTGGAACCGCGCGCGACCCACAACATCGAGGCGATGATTGCGCTGACGCAGGCATTGCTCGACAAGCAGCACGCGTATGAATCGCAGGGCCACGTGCTGTTCGCGGTGGAATCGATGGCCGAGTACGGCAAGTTGTCGGGCCGTTCGCTCGATGACATGCTCGCCGGCGCGCGCGTGGAAGTGGCCGACTACAAGCG
>CAYGOX010000555.1:0-1621 GCA_964351485.1 uncultured Halioglobus sp. | reverse complement strand
CCGTTCAAGGATCCGGCGCCCAAGCGCACCATCGCGCTGGCGTGGCGCGCCAGCTACCCGCGGCCCCAGGCCATCGACGTGCTGCTCGACGCGATGCGCTCCGACTGATAGACGGTGCAGGGTATCGCCAAAATCTCCGTGCAGCAGTTGCGCGGCGTCGGCCCCAAGCTCGCGGCGAAACTTGCCCAGTACGGTATTGAACACCTCGAAGACCTGCTGTTTCACCTGCCGCTGCGCTACCAGGACAGGACCCGGGTCACCCCGATCGCTGCGACGCGCGAAGGCGACGATGTCGTCATTGAAGGCGAGGTCCGGGCCGCGGATATCGTTTTCGGGCGCCGCCGTTCACTGGTCGCCCGCATGCAGGATGGCAGCGGCACCATTACCCTGCGCTTTTTCCATTTTTCCGCCGCACAAAAGAACGGACTGCAACCGGGCACCCGGCTGCGATGCTTCGGCCAGGTGAGGCGTGGCGCCAGCGGCCTGGAGATGTATCACCCGGAGTACACCCGGCTGGAAGAGGGGGAGTCCGTTGTCGAGGCGTCGCTGACGCCGGTCTACCCGACCACCACGGGCATCGGCCAGGCACAGTGGCGCAGTCTGTGCTCCCAGGCCGCGGGTTACCTGGCACGGGAAGCAGCGGCCGACCTGCTGCCCCCGTCGCGCGCCTACCCCTACGCCCTGGGCGAGGCGCTGCTGTACCTGCATGCGCCACCGCCGGACGCACCGGTCGACCTGTTGCGCGAGGGCAAACACCCCGCCCAGATGCGCCTCGCGCTCGAGGAGCTGGTGGCGCACGATCTGTCGCTGCACCGCCTGCGCCAGCGCCTGCAGCGTGAGGGTGCGCCGGCGATGCCCTTCGACCGGCAGGCGCTGGCGCGGTTTCTGGGCGCCCTGCCCTTTGCGCCCACCGACGCACAGCAACGCGTCATGGGTGAAATCGCGCACGACATGGCTCAGCCGCTGCCCATGCTGCGGCTGGTGCAGGGCGATGTCGGCTCCGGCAAGACCGTGGTCGCGGCCGCAGCCGCACTGCAGGCCATCGCCAACGGATTCCAGGTCGCCCTGATGGCGCCCACCGAAATTCTCGCCGAGCAGCACTGGCGCAGTTTCAGCGAATGGTTTGAGCCGCTGGACATCACACTGGCCTGGCTCAGCGGGCGCACCAAGGGCGTAAAGCGCCGCGAGACCCTGGCGGACATCGAGGGCGGCGCCGCTCAACTGGTAATCGGCACACACGCATTGTTCCAGGACGACGTGGCCTTCTCTCGCCTCGGGCTCGTCATCGTCGACGAGCAGCACCGGTTTGGCGTCCACCAGCGCCTGGCACTGACCGACAAGCGCGATCCCGGCTCGGGCCGCGCCCACCAGCTGGTCATGACCGCCACACCCATCCCGCGGACGCTCTCAATGGTTGCCTACGCCGATCTCGACTGCTCCATCATCGACGAGCTGCCTCCGGGGCGGCAGCCGGTGACTACCGTGCTGATCGACAGCGATCGCCGCGAACAGATTATCGAGCGAGTGGCGGCGGCCTGCGCGGAGGGCCGCCAGGCCTACTGGGTGTGCACACTGATCGAGGATAGTGACGCCCTCCAGGCGCAGGCGGCCGAGGCGACCG
>CAYGOX010000554.1:0-1624 GCA_964351485.1 uncultured Halioglobus sp. | reverse complement strand
GGTCTTGGCGCAAGTCACGGCGCAGTACCTCTTCGTGTTCTTGCCGTTCGCCTGGGTCTTGGTCACATCCAGAAAATCAGGCTCCAGTATCTGCACCTGGTAAGGGAGGCAGTACTCCCCGGCCCGGCGGCGCCGGCGGCGGTAGATAACAGAGCCGCTCTCGACAATCGCTCGAAAGCCAAGGCCCTGCCGGGAATAGAAGCTGCCGCACTCCTCTGCACCGCTGGACTCGCAGTCAACGTGCTCTTCCCAGAGCTCTTCGATGCGGCGGTTAATCCGATCGGAGCCTGTCTCAAACTCTGGTCGAATACCGGTCCCGATGACATTTGTCTCCAGGACATTGACCGCACTGGCCGCGTTGCCGTTGTCTCGAACCAGTTGGCGGGCGCCGTTGCGCAGTTTCGCAGCACTGCTGCCCACCTCCGCGCGCGCACTCGTTCCAGGCCGCTTCCAGCCCGCGTTACGCCGGCCATCGCCAGCCGCCTCGTATTTGCGCAGCACGTCGCTGGCAGCCTTGTGCTGGTGGTACTCTCGACGCGCGCGGGCGCGGGTCGCCGCCCAGGTCGGGGCTACCGCGACCAGGGCACGCTCAAAAACGCCGGGCTTATCCATGAAAGCCTCGCGAATGAGTAGGATAGAGGGTGTTCTTTTTGGCGTTCAGACCAGCCTTGGCGTTCAGCTCCCGCTGAATGTCGGCGATCGCGGTGCGCAGATGTTCTGCGCTCTGATAACGCACACGGCTGCCATCGGGAAGCCAGGCCTCAAGCACACCGCGGGCATACGCCTCCTTCAGGGTGTCTAAATCTTTCTGTGTGTAGGCCATTACTTATCCCAGAAATTACTACGCCGAAACTTCACGCCGTTTTTCGCTGGCGCTTCTGTTTTATCCTTCCTCTGAACCCCGAGAGATTCCCGCAGCTGCTGCCACTGCTCTGCGGACCATCGATCGATACCCTTGATATGCGCCGCGGCCCGAGCGTAAGCCCTGCAGTCCAGGGGTTCGTTGCGCTCGTGAATTTTTTCCCAGGACATCACGGTGTAACCCGCCCGGTTCCGCGAGCGCATCAACTGTTCAGAGCACAACCCCCTGAAGTGATCCTCACCGTACTCGGGGAAATCGCACCAGCCAGGTGGTAGCCCATGACCGCTCTCCTCCGTGGGGCGCTCGAGCTTCAAACTGGCGTAGATATCGCTTTTGAGAATGTCGCTACCGAC
This sequence comes from uncultured Halioglobus sp., assembly GCA_964351485.1. Classification (GTDB taxonomy): domain Bacteria; phylum Pseudomonadota; class Gammaproteobacteria; order Pseudomonadales; family Halieaceae; genus Marimicrobium. The sequence continues at coordinate 409 of CAYGOX010000554.1, read as the reverse complement.
AGGCCAAAGCATCAGCCCGCGCCGAATCTTCCTGCCGCCCTCAGTAACGTCGACATACTTCGGCGTGCCTACCATCGTGGTCAGCGTAGAGCTGCCCTTTATCGCGACAACCTGCGGCGAGGACCACCACCGACAGAACGAATAAACGATCTGTGTCTGGTCACCGGAGTCAATCGCCGTTACCGACGCAGGGATCATCACCCCGCTCGGATGCTTCCACGTCTCGCCACGAATAATGGATCGCAGTTCCTCCCAGGGCCCGGAAGTCCCCAGGTCCGACGTGTCGCCCGGAATTACGCGGTAATCGATGCTCTGAGAACGCTTCCCCGGGCCCCAGCCGACGATCTCTAGCTCGAGGCGGCCCGGAGATCGCTGTACATCGACGCCAATAGTGATCAGCGATACCCAA
>CAYGOX010000553.1:0-1627 GCA_964351485.1 uncultured Halioglobus sp. | reverse complement strand
CATTTTCTGTCGGTGACCAAGCAGGGCCACTCCGCGATTTTTGAAACCGCCGGCAACCAGGATTGCCACATCATCCTGCGCGGCGGCAAGCACCCGAACTACGACATGTTTTCTGTCGATGATGCGCGCGCCATGCTCGACAAGGCGGGTTTGCCGGCGCGGATCATGATCGACGCGAGTCACGCCAACAGCCGCAAGCAGCCGGCGCGACAGGTGGATGTGACCAACGATATCGCCACGCAGGTGGCGCGCGGCAACACCGATATTTTCGGCGTCATGCTCGAGAGCAATCTCGTCGAGGGGCGCCAGAATGTGGTCGAGGGCCAGCCGCTGACCTACGGCCAGAGTATTACCGATGCCTGCATGGGCTGGGACGACACCAGCGCACTGCTCGATACGCTGGCGCTGGCAGTACAGTCCCGGCGCACGGCACGCGACTCACAGGATTAACCGATAAGGAGAACAGGATGCACCTCGGTTTCAGTTCCATGAACAACGCCAATGACCCGGATCCGCGGTTGTTGGCAAAAACCCTCGAAGAAGCGGGCTTCGAATCGCTCTGGTACGGCGAGCACAGCCACATCCCGGTCTCGCGGCTCACGCCGTATCCCGCCGGCGGCGATATGCCTGCCCCGTACAAGAAGATGATGGACCCGTACATCTCGCTGATGGCGGCCGCCGGTGTCACCGAGAACCTCAAGCTCGGCACCGGTATCGCACTGCTGATGGAGCGCGAGCTGTTTTCCCAGACCAAGACGATTGCAACGCTCGACCGCCTCAGTGGCGGGCGCGTTCTCATCGGCTGCGGTGTCGGCTGGAACCAGGAAGAGTTCGAGAACGCGACCAGCCTGCCGTTCAAGCGCCGCTACCTCGGCCTGAAGGAAACCGTCGCGGCGCAGCGCGTGCTGCTGACCGACGAGGAAGCGCAGTACCACGGCGAGTTGATCGACTTCGATCCCGTCTGGTGCGAACCCAAGGCCACGCGCCCCGGCGGCCCGCCGGTGATCTTCGGCGCCATGGGTCCGCTGGGTATCCGCCACGCGGCCGAGTGGGCGGACGGCTGGATGCCGGTCGATGTGGCGATGCAGGATATTCCCGGCGAAATCCAGGCGTTCCGCGCCAAGGTCGCCGAGTTCGGCCGTAACCCGGACGACATTGAAATCACCATGGTGGTCATGTCCCCGGTCACCGCCGACCTGCTCAAGTCCTACCGCGACCTGGGTATTCATCGCTGCAACATCGGGGTGGGGATGGAAAACTGGGACAAGCCTGAGATCGTCATGCCGATGATTGAGGAGTTTTCCCGGATTATTCCGGAGCTCTGACTTTGGCGTTCGTAATCACTTCGTAGTCCGCAGCCCGAGGCGTGACCTGGCCCTCCAGGACACGCAAAAGCGCCATCCCTGGCAGCTCGGGCTCGGCCATCCATGGCCTCGCACGGTCCTGGAGGGCCAGATCACACCACGGACTGCTCACATCAAGCGGGATTCCCGCGCCACGCACAGTTCACGTTACGCCGGCGATAGCGAGAGCAGTGCCAAGGAGCCACTTTCGTTGGGGTGGTAATCACTTCGTAGTCCGCAGCCCGCGGCGTGACCTGGCCCTCCAGGACACGCAAAAGCGCCAT
>CAYGOX010000552.1:0-1635 GCA_964351485.1 uncultured Halioglobus sp. | reverse complement strand
CAGCTGTTCGCCACACTTAAGGATTACGGCTGGATTACCCGTGTCGGTGAGCAGTGGGCGCTGACCCCCAAGGGCGAGTTTGAGGGCGGCACTTACCAGAAAAGCGCCCGCTACGGCACCTACATCGTCTGGCCTGAGCGCCTCGATCAGCACCCGCTGCTGGCCGCTATTGAATCCAACCAGCGTATCACCGCGAGCGCCATGTGCCGCTACTACCCGCGGCTGCACGCGCGCCAGATCAACCGCGCGCTGGCGGAGATTGGCCTGCAGGAGCACAGCATTCTCGGCTGGGAGTTGACCGCCCTGGGTCGCACCCTTGGGGGGCAGCAGGAGGAGAGCAAGAGCAGCGGCGCTTTCTTTGTCACCTGGCCGCATGAAATCATCGATCACCCGGTGGTACACCGCGAGTTGCAGCGTCAGTCGGACCAGTTCCCCGGAGGCACTGCGCCCGATGAGGCGCCGCAGGATCTTTTTGACCTGCCTGATGAGGACACATCCGCGTTGTCGGGTATCGACGGTCACGTGCTGGCGTCACACCTGCAGCTGGCGGTGTGCAACTGGCTCTACCTGGCGCAGCTCGCGCACGCACATCATCGCGCGTTGCCGACCGAAGAGGCGTTGTTCGCCGATTTCTACCTGCCGGCCGGGCGCGTTTACATCGACTGCTGGGCCGACGACGCCGAGGTTGGCGAGATGAAAACACGGCTGCGCAAGCGCGAGGTGTACACCGAGATGAAGCTGCGCTCCATCGAGATCAACCCGGACGACCTGGACCGGCTGGACGAGGTGCTCGGCCGCGGTTTGCTGGCCTTCGGAATCCGCTGCTAGGCGCGCTTGCGCACCAGTTTGACCGCGCACTCCATGTGGTCGGTGTAGGGAAACTGGTCAAACAGCGCCGCATCGCAGACGGTGTGCGTCTGGCCCAGGGTCTCCAGGTTTGCAGCCAGTGTCTGCGGGTTGCAGGACACGTATAGCACCGTATCGAATTGTGCCACCATCGCGAGGGTCTGCTCGTCGAGTCCGGCGCGAGGCGGGTCGACAAACACAGTGTGTAGCGCGAACTCATCCAGCGCGCGGGGGAGTTCGCGCAGGCGCCGGAATTCGCGCACGCCGGCCATCGCCTCGCTCACTTCCTCGGCCGACAGGCGCACGATATGCACGTTGTTAATGGCGTTGCGCTCGACATTGGTCAGCGCCGCGCGTGTCGACACCTTGGCAAGTTCCGTGGCGATCACCGTGTCAAAATGCGCTGCCAAAGGCAGGGTGAAATTACCGTTGCCGCAGTACAGCTCCAGCAGGTCGCCTGCGCAATCGGCCGCCGCGTCACAGGCCCACTCAATCATTTTCTCGTTAACCCGCGCGTTGGGCTGCGTGAACGACTGCTCGAACTGCTGGTAGTGGTAGGTGCCCCCGTGCACTGTCAGCGTCTCCCAGACGTAGTCCACGGGTAGCGTCAGCTTCTGTTTGCGACTGCGGCCGACCAGGCTCAACCGCGGGGCCCAGGGCGCGAGCGCCTCACGCAGCTGGCCGGCCTCCGATTCCCACTGCTCGTCGAGTTTGCGGTGATACACCAGGGTGACCAGCATGTCCCCGGCCAGCGTGGCCAGGAACTCAACCTGGAACAGTTTTTTGCGC
>CAYGOX010000551.1:0-1660 GCA_964351485.1 uncultured Halioglobus sp. | reverse complement strand
CAAGGAGTTGAAGCACTACCTGGTGCTGACGCGCGAGCAGGGCTTTGAGCCATCCCAGATGAAGGGCTCCTATGCCGGTGCGATGGGGTACGGGCAGTTCATGCCCAGCAGCTACCGCAGCTACGCCGTGGATTTTGACGGCGACGGCGTCACCGACATCTGGAACAACATTGAAGATGCCATCGGCAGCGTCGCCAACTACTTCCAGCGCCACGGTTGGGCGCCGGGCGAGCCGGTGGTGTTTGCCGCTGATGCCACCAGCGACACCTTGCCGATCGACCTGTTTGTACAGGGCCGCAGCGGTCTGAAGCCCGAGCGCGACATCGCACAGTTTGCCAGTGCCGGCATCACGCCGCGTGTCGAGCTGAGTCCCGAGACGCTGGCCACCGCGATGAAGTTCGAGCTGCAGAAGGGCTTCGAATACTGGCTGGGTCTGCACAACTTCTACGTGATCACACGCTACAACCACAGTGCGATGTACGCGATGAGTGTCTACCAGCTCAGCCAGCGCCTGGCTGACCGCATGGCGCCGTGATGCACCGTTTCGGGCTGTACACCTGTGTGGCTTGCCTGCTGGTCAGCCTGTCCGGTTGTGGGTCTTCCGCGGGTTCGCGCTACAGTCATCGGCACGATTCAGCTCCGGTGCGCCCGCTCAGCGCGCATGAAATCCCCGATATCGTGCCCCGCGCTGACCCGATTACGGCCGCCGGCAACAAGAGTCCCTACCGCGTAAGGGGTAAAACCTACCGGGTCATGCCGGATTTTCGCGGCTATCGCGAGCGCGGGATCGCCTCCTGGTATGGCCGCAAGTTCAACGGGCACGCAACGTCAAACGGTGAAATTTTCGATTACTACAAGCTGTCCGCGGCGCACAAGACGCTGCCAATACCCTGTTACGTGCGGGTGACCAACCTGGACAATGGCCAGAGCGTGGTCGTGCGGGTGAACGATCGTGGTCCGTTCCACGACGACCGCCTGATCGATCTGTCCTACGCGGCAGCGGTACGGCTGGGGTTTGTCGAGCACGGCACGGCCCGCGTGGAGGTCGAGGCGCTCGAGGTGGCAGGTGCCGACGACCGGCGGGAGGTGGACGAGAGCATCTACCGCTACCTGCAACTGGGCGCCTTTCGTTCGGAGGCGGTTGCGGTGGCGATGCGCGATGAATTGCGCGACGTCATCTCGGCACCGGTGTTTGTCGCGCCGGTCGAGGCCGGCGGCGAATTGCTCTACCGGGTGCGACTCGGCCCTGTCTCCCACGGGCACCAGCTCAACAACCTCCAGCAAACGCTGCGCGAGCGGGGTTACGGTGACGGTCAACTCCTGCCCTGACGCCGCTTTTCTTTCGCTGGCGTCGGCCATGCGTTACCATGCGCGCTGTCACACTGCCCACTGGTCCCGCAGCCCATGAAGCGCTTTTTTGCCCTGTTTTTGCTAGTCGTCGCGTACCCGCTGGCCGGTGTGGCCGCTATTGTCCCGGCGCCGCCGCAGCTTACCGCCAAGGCCTACCTGTTGATCGACGCGACCAGTGGCGAGGTCCTGGCCGAGCACAATGCCGACCTGCCGCTGCCGCCGGCCACCCTCACCAAGATGATGACCGGTTCCCTGCTCGCCCGGGAGATCAGCGAGGACCTGCCCGGCCCGCCGGACGTCGTGGTCGTGC
>CAYGOX010000550.1:0-1664 GCA_964351485.1 uncultured Halioglobus sp. | reverse complement strand
GAAATCAAACTGCTCAATGATTTCGCTGCGGCTACTTTACGGTTGTCAAATTTCCAGCATCGCTTCGAGCTTGGCCTGGAGAGTCGGGACTGGGACGAGGAGCGCATGGAGGCGAACTACCTGTACCGCCACGACCGCTGGGCGCAATGGCTGGTTGGAGTGGAGAAGGAGTCGGGCGAGGACGCGCATCTGCGCGCGGGCATTCGCTACACGTTACCGCTGCTGATCGAGAGCGAGTTGTTTGTGACCAGCGACGGTGACATAGAGGCGGAGTTCGACACGCACCTGCAACTGACCACGCGGGGGCAGTTGCATCTGGAGTATGAGACCACCGGCCGCTATCACGCCGGTCTTGAGTATCGCTTTAACGAATCCCTGTCTCTGGAACTTGGGTATACGAATGAAGTTGACGCGTCGCTGGGCTTCAAGTGGCGCTTTTGAGCGGCGAGGCAGGTGCTATACTCGAGTGGCGAATCTGTCAACAGACAGCAAGACCCAACTGCCTGAAAGAGGAGCTGCCATGGGGTTTCTGCGCACGCCCACCGCTGTACTGACGCTGCTCTGCGTCTTGATCACCGGGTGCTCGACGCAGCCCTATGTGTATGGCACAGGCCGCGGCGACAAGGACACGGATCTGTATCCGCCCATGGAGCAGCAGATCTATATCGGCGCACCCAGTCCCGTCCTGGACGCCGCAGACTGGTACTGGCCGCCCAGCCTGCTTAGCAAGTTATTGCTCTGGAATATCAACATCGACAGTCACGATATCTCCGACGAGACGCTCGATGTCATGAAGAAGTATGTCGCTGACAACGAGCTGCACGATGTGCAGATTCTGGTCAACACCTACAAGCCCGGCAATCAATGGCGGCGCCTGTTCAAGAATCGCACCATGAACCCGTTCTGGCGCTATACACTCGGAATAATCAGCGTCAGCTTCTACACAATACTGCCGGGTCGCTTTTTCGGCGGCGACAACTTCAACCCGTACACGAACACCCTGAACCTGTTCTCTGATGATCCGTCTATCGCACTGCACGAGGCGGGTCATGCCAAGGACTTTGCGAGTCGCGAACTCAAAGGCGCGTACTCTGCTATCTACGCGCTGCCGTTCGTGGCCTTGTACCACGAAGCTGTTGCCACCAGTGATGCGCTTTCCTATCTCCTGGACCAGAACTGCAGTGAGGAGCGCAAGGACGCCTATAACTTGTTGTACCCGGCTTACTCGACCTACGTCGGCGGTAATATCGCCACCTTTACCTCACCCGTACTGCAGTACGCGGGCATTATCCCCGGGCATATCGCCGGGCGGGTTGCCTCGGCGGGCGTTGATGATGCAGAAGAACCCTGCGGCCTTTACCTTGCCAACAAGGATATGATGGCCACGCCTGTGAACGGGCAGGGCGCAACGGCCGCGGTACAGCCGGTTGTCGATCCCGGTGGGCGGGATCTTGAAGCGGAGAAGGCTGCGGAAGAAGTGTCGGGCAGGTAGCCCTTTAGTTGGCGGCGAGGCGTTCACGCAGGCGCGCGTGGTCTTCGCGGCTCATGCGTATCCGGCGCGTGAAGCCGAACGACACGGTGCACAGGATTGTGGTAATCACCACGTAGAAGATGCCCAACGCGTTGAGTGCGGGGTCGGGTATGGTGCCCGGCTCACTGCCGGG
>CAYGOX010000549.1:0-1672 GCA_964351485.1 uncultured Halioglobus sp. | reverse complement strand
GCCTTGACGGTCCCTTCGAGGTATTCGGCCCCGATGGCGCTGCGCTCGGCAACCAAGCACCTGGCGCTGGAGCTGGGCAAGTACAACATCCGCGTCAACTCCGTCCACATGGGCTGGATGTGGGGTCCGTCGGTTGAAGGCTATTTTGCCTGGCAGTCGCAGGCGACCGGGAAAGGGCAGGACGAACTGATCGCCGAGGTCACCAGCGCGATTCCCCTGGGCCAGATTCCCGACGACGGCGACTGTGCAAAGGCGGCCCTGTTCTTCGCCTCCGATTACGCCAATGTGGTTACCGGCGCGGCGCTCGACGTGAATGGCGGCGAGTACATGCCCATTTGATCGGGGTCTGCGACCCGGGAGTACGTTGATGTCAGAAGAGTCAGCCTCACAGGCCGAGAAAATCGAGGCGGCGGTCTTTCGCCGCCTCCTCGACCACCTGGACAGTCGCAAGGACGTCCAGAATATCGATCTCATGAACCTGTCCGGTTTCTGCCGGAACTGCCTGTCCAAGTGGTACATGGCCGCCGCCGAAGAAGCGGGCGAGACCGTCGATTACGATGCCGCCCGCGAGCGTGTCTACGGCATGCCCTATGACCAGTGGAAAGCGCAATACCAGACGCCGGCCACGCCCGAGCAGCAGGCCGCTTTCGACGCGGGCAAGACCTCCTGAGTTAATCGGACCGCTACAGCGGCCCGTAGGGCAGGTAGCGGTTTTCGTTCACTGAGCGCAGCCACTGCAGGAACGGCTTGTCGAGCCGCTGCCCGCGCTTGCGCAGCATTTTGGCCAGCGCAATCACCGGGGAGGTCGCACCCGCCTCCCAGCCGGGCAGGTTTTCCACCACCGCGAAAAATCTCACCAGGTGCACCAGCGCGTCATCGGGCAGATCGGCGCACGCGTCCTGCCACAGGGCGTGGTCGATTTGCATAAGCCGCGCCAGGGAGGCGGACTCGTCTCCCAGCAGTGGTTGGAGGTCGTCCAGCTGTGCGTTTTCGCTGTAGGCGATCAGGCGTTGCAACAGTTCCGGGGTCAGTTGCAGGTCACTGGTGTCGGACCCGGCGTTGGGATCCCATGAGCCTAGGGACATGGTGTACTCGTCGTGGGGGTTTGGCGCAGTTTACCTAACGCGAGCGGGTCCCGGAAGGCGGTGGTCATCCCGGGCGGGGTGCCCGGGGTGGAGAAGGTGTGATCGGCGCGCGTGAAGGCGCTGTGCCGGGGTGATCAGTCGTCGATACTGATCATGTCGCGGAAGTATTTGAAGCGGGTCGCGTAGGGCTCCATAGCGTCGTCCGCGATCCGTTGCAGGGTCCGGGTGATGGAATCGCCATGGGCGTCCTCCAGCGATTCGTCAGCGGTTATCTGGCGGCGCAGTTCGCTGACCCCGTCACCGATGACATTGGCGCTCTCGATGGTAGCCTGCAGCAGGAACATCTCCGCCATGACCAGGTCGTTGACAGTCTTGCGCATGAAGCCGGGGGATGTTTTCGCTTCCATCGTGGTATCTCCTGTTCGTCGGGTAGAGCGTTTATGCACCCATTTTGTGCTGCCTGTGGCACACTTCGGGGCATGGCCAGGGTGCCGGGCCGCTTTTGACGGCTGTTTTGCCCTGTTTCATGCCGGCACCTTGCCCTTGGTTGTGTTCAAGCAAGGGCTGTGCCAGCGGCGGACGGAATG
>CAYGOX010000548.1:0-1684 GCA_964351485.1 uncultured Halioglobus sp. | reverse complement strand
GTCGAGCAAACCCTGCGGCGCGACGACATCACCAGCGAGCCGTTCTACCCCATGATTCGTGGCCGTATCATGGCCGTTGCCGGGGAGCCGTTGCCCGAGACTGACGATCCCTCCGTCGAGCGACGGCAGCGCGAAACCAACCTGACCTGGTCCGATACCCTTCCGCCGGGCAACGAGTTACTGGCGGGGCAGTGGTGGGAGCCCGGCACCGATGCCAGGCTGGTGTCGGTGGAGTCCGAGTTCGCGGAGCGTTTCGGAATGGAGGTTGGCGATACGCTGTCTTTCCTGGTCGGTGCGCAACCGCTGGAGGCCACGGTCGCCAGTATCCGCAAACTGGAATGGCAGTCGATGCGGCCCAACTTTTTTCTCGTGTTCCCGCCGCGCGCCCTGGTCGACTACCCGGCCACGTTCATGACCGCGTTTCACCTCGATCCTGCTAACAAGACGTTTCTCAATCGCTTTATTCGCGCGTTTCCCACCGTAACCGTGATCGAAATGGACGTGGTGGTCGAGCAGATTCGTGGCATCATCGCGCAGGTGTCGGCGGCGATCGAACTGGTGCTCGGTGTCATTCTCGCCGCCGGTGCGCTGGTACTGGTGGCCGGCGTGCAGGCCAGCGTCGATGCGCGCATGCACGAGAGCGCCATCCTGCGCGCACTGGGCGCCAGCCGCCGACTTATCCTGGGCGGATTGTTAATCGAATTTGCCGCACTGGGATTGTTTGCCGGGCTGCTGGCGACGGTAGCGGCGGAGTTCTCCGTGTTTGTCCTGCAGACGCAGGCGATGGATATGCGCTATACACCGACGCCGTGGGTGTGGCCGATAGGCCTGGCGGTGGGGACTGTCACCATTGCGTCGCTGGGGGTGTTTGCCTGTCGGCGGGTGGTGTCGAGTGCGCCGATCGCGGTACTGCGAGAGCTGTAAGGGGTGCTCAGCCCGCGTCGTGCGGTACCAGGCTGATGCCGTCGAGAAACGTCTGCACGCCCAGATCGACCTGTTTCTGGAGATCGATGTAGCGTTCGAACAGGGCCGGCGCATCCACGCGCAACGTCGCCAGCCCGTAAATACTCGACCAGGCGACGTTGGTCATGTACGCGATGTCGTCCACGCTGCGGAACAGCCCCTGTTCGATCCCGCGCTGCAAAATATCCTGCACGAGTTGAAACGTGTCCCGACTGGCCGCGCGCAGTTCCGGATAGGTGTCGGTTGCCTGGGCGGCCGGGCCGAACATCAGCTTGAACAGCTGCGGGTTGTTGGCCGCGTAATCGACGTAGGTGTGGGCAAAGGCAAAGAGCTGTTCTGGTGGTGATTCCCCGGCGGTCTGTCCGGCCTGGTGAAGCGCGCTCAACAGGCCTCGGTAACCGCGCGTCGCCATGGCCGCGAGCAGTTCGCCCTTGTCGGCGAAGTGGCGGTAGGGCGCGGTCTGGGAGACGCCGACCGAGCGGGCCAGCGCTCGCAGGCTGAGTGCCTCGACGCTGCTGGCGCGCAGTTGCTCAATGGCTGCGTCGAGCAGTTCGGCCCGCAGGTTCCCGTGGTGATAACTCTTGGTACGCGCGACGTCGTTCATCGGGGTCAGTGGCCGCCTGCGACTGCTGGCGGCCACGTGTTCAGCGGGTGCCGATCAGGGCAGGAGGTGGCTGACCGCGTCGCGTTCCTCGACCAGCTCCTGCTCGGTCGCGGTCAT
>CAYGOX010000547.1:0-1692 GCA_964351485.1 uncultured Halioglobus sp. | reverse complement strand
CGCCGGCAAAGGTCCAGTCGGCCCTGCTGGAGGCAATGGCGGAGCGGCAGGTCAGTGTCGGTAGCGAAACCTATCCGCTGCCCGACCTGTTCCTGGTGATGGCAACCCAGAACCCGATCGAGCAGGAGGGAACCTACCCGCTGCCCGAGGCACAGCTCGACCGATTCCTGATGCATGTCAACGTGGGATACCCCGATACCGCAGCCGAAACGGAGATCCTGCGCCTGACCCGCAACGAAGCGAGCCGCGGACTCGATAAACCACCGGCACCACTGTCACAGCAAACCGTATTCGGCGCGCGCCGGGAGATACTCAGCCTGCACATGTCCGACGCGGTAGAGCAGTATATGGTGCAACTGGTCATCGCCACCCGCACCCCGCAGCGCTACAGTGAAACACTGGCCAGCTGGATTGAATACGGCGGCAGTCCGCGGGCCACCATTGCCATTGACCGCTGCGCCAGGGCGCACGCCTGGCTCAAGGGACGCGATTTCGTGAGTCCCGACGATATTCAGGCCGTCGCCGGGGATGTCTTGCGCCACAGACTGATTCTCAGCTTTGAAGCCGAGGCCAACGGCGTGACACCGGATCAGGTCATTCAGGAATTGCTGGCGATCGTTCCCGTAGGCTGACGCCCGATGCAACCGGCCGACATCAACGCGCCCGCCCACGGAGCCTACGCGCAGCTCGACGAACTCATCGCCCTGCGTTTTCCTGCCAAGCAGCTGAAACTGGGGCGCAGGACGCGCGCACTGAGCAATCTGGCGGGGCCGATCAAATCAAACTTTCGCGGTCGCGGTATCGATTTCGAGGAAGTGCGCAGCTACCAACCCGGCGACGACATTCGGACCATTGACTGGCGGGTAACGGCGCGAACCGGGAACGCACACACCAAACTGTTTCGCGAGGAGCGCGAACGGCCGGTGCTGGTGGTCGTCGACCAGCGCAACAGCATGTTTTTCGGTTCCAGCCACTGTTTTAAATCCGTGCTGGCCGGACACCTCGCCAGCCTGTTGGCCTGGAGCGCCCTCAACGGCGGTGATCGCGTGGGCGGGCTGGTATTCAACGAGCTCGGACACCAGGAGATTCGGCCGCGGCGCAGCCGCAAAACCGTATTGACGCTGCTGTCGCAAATTGCCAGCTACAACGCCAGCTTGCCCGTCGACAGTACCAGCGAGGAGGACCATTTTGCCAGTATGCTCTCCAACCTGCGGCGGATCGCGCGCCCCGGCAGCAGCCTGTTCCTGATCAGCGATTTCCGCGGCGCCTCACAGGAGGGTGCGCGGGAGCACCTGTTTGAGTTGGCCAAACACACAGAACTGACGGCGCTGGCTTGCTCCGACCCGATGGAAGCCGAACTGCCCCGTGCGGGGACCTATGCGGTAACCAACGGCACCGAGCGCAGCGAACTGCAGACCGGCGACCGACAGTTGCGCGACAGCTACCGGCAGCGCCAGCAACAGCAACACGCAATGCTCAGCAACGACCTGATCCGTCTCGGCGTGCCGCTGCTGCGGGCGTCCACTGATCTATCTCCTTTCGGGCTGCTGCAGACCTATTTCGGAGACCGGCGCCGGTGAACCCACAGGATCCACTCGCCAATCTGCACCCGCTGCGGCAACCGGAATTGATCGGGTGGTGGCCTCCGGCACCCGGCTGGTGGCTGCTGCTGTGCCTGCTCGTGATCACCGT
>CAYGOX010000546.1:0-1699 GCA_964351485.1 uncultured Halioglobus sp. | reverse complement strand
CCCGGTGTGTAGAGGCAGCGATAGCAGGGCCCGCCGCGCACCGGGTCGAACACTGCGAGCTGCCCCTCGGTGCGGACCGCCGCAGCCGACACCATGGGGATGGCGTTGGCGATACAAACGCGATTGAGCGCAAATCGCGTGGGAAAATTGTCGGTGGCATCGATCACCAGGTCGACGCCTGCCACCTGTTCGGCAAGGTTGTGCTCACCCAGGTAATCGGTGATGACCTCCACCACAGTGTGAGGATTAAGTGCGGCAATGGCCCGCGCCGCCGACTCGGCCTTGAATTGCCCGATATCCCGCTCGCCGTGCGCGATCTGGCGCTGGAGGTTGCTCAACTCGACGGTATCGGCATCGGCCAGCCGCAAGGTGCCCACTCCCGATGCGGCCAGGTAAAGTGCGGCGGGACAACCCAGGCCGCCCAGGCCCACCACCAGCACGCGTGACGCAAGCAGGCGCTCCTGGCCTTCGATGTCGAAGTCGTGCAGCAGAAGCTGCCGGTTGTAACGCAACAACTGTTCGTCAGTCAGCATGCAGACATCCCCCCGACACCCGCTCGTGACCGCCCAGGTCCCGGCGCGTGCTCACCTGTACAAAACCGGCCCGCGTCAACAGCTCGCGGACCGCGCTGCCCTGATCATAGCCGTGTTCAAGCAATAGCGTTCCACCGGGCCGCAGGTACGCAGGCGCTTGTTCGACCAGCGTGCGCAGGTCGGACAGGCCGCGCTCGGCGGCGACCAGTGCAGAAAGTGGCTCAAAGCGCAGGTCCCCGCGCACCAGGTGCTCGTCACCTTCGGCGACATAGGGCGGATTGCTGACAATCAGGTCGAAGCTTTCCTCGCCAAGAGATTCAAACCAGTCCGACTGCACGAAACGCACCCGCTCCAGATTATTGACCTGGGCATTCGCGCGCGCCACGACCAGCGCCTCCACACTTCGCTCCACGGCGCACACCTGCCAACCGGGGCGCTCGCTGGCCAGCGCCAGCGCGATTGCCCCACTGCCGGTACCCAGGTCGAGAACCGACGCGCGCTCGGGCAGTGGCAGGGCCAGCGCCCACTCGACCAACAATTCCGTTTCCGGCCGGGGAATGAGTGTGTGCTCGTTGACGGCGAGCATCAGCGACCAGAAATCGCGATGCCCCGTGAGATAGGCCACGGGCTCGCCCGCAGCGCGCCGCGACACCAAAGTTTCGAAGCGCTCGACATCGGACGCCGCCACTGGCGCCTCCGGCCACGTGAACAACCAGGTGCGCGACTTGTCGAGGACATGACAGAGGAGAATTTCACAATCGCGGCCGGCGTTGTCACCGGGTATCCGGGCCGCCGCGCGCAGCAGCTCCCGTACGGTGGTCATCAGCTCTCGGCCATCGCCGCCAGCAGGTCCGCCTGGTACTCGTGCCGCAGCGGTTCGATGACGGACCCCAGATCGCCTTCCATCACCTCGGTGAGCTTGTACAGGGTGAGATTGATCCGGTGGTCGGTCAGTCGCCCCTGGGGAAAGTTGTAGGTCCGGATGCGATCGGAGCGATCGCCGGTGCCGACCAGGTCGCGACGGGTCTGGGCCTGTTCATCGGCCTGTTTTTCCTGCGCGCTGGAGAGCAGTTTGGCCTGCAACAGCGACATCGCCCGCGCGCGGTTCTTGTGCTGCGAGCGCTCGTCCTGGCACTCCACCACCACACCGGTGGGCAGGTGCGTGA
>CAYGOX010000545.1:0-1709 GCA_964351485.1 uncultured Halioglobus sp. | reverse complement strand
CGCCCGGCTCACAGCGCAGCGCGTAGAACGGGGCTTTTTCCAGCGGCGCCAGGGAGGGGTTGGGTGAGACTTTCTTGTCGGCGTAGTAGCGATCGTGCAGTGTTTCGCCACGCCCGAACTCGGGATCTTCACCGACTTTCGCGTGGCGGTTGAAGGCCTCGACCGTGGCCACGAGATTGTCGCCGTCGATGCCGAGTTGCGCCGCCAGTTCCTGCAACGAGTCGGCGCGCGCGACCAGGCCCGATTCAAAGTTTTCCGGCGGTATGCGGCTGTCGCTCTCCACCTTGCCCGGCTTGATGTGCCCGATGGCGTACCGGCTGCGGTAGGTCGCGTCGAAAATCAGGTAGCAGGGCACGGTGTCTTCGCCGCGATCATTGGCCGCGAACTGTGCTTTGACCAGGTCCTCGTAGGGTTGCGCCTCGTTGGCAAAGCGCTTGCCCTGTTTGCTGACCATGATGGAGCCCGGGTTGGATTTGCCGGCGATCAGCGCGAGGACGCGCCCGTCCGGAATCGTGTAGGTGGGTGACCACCACGCCGCGTCCATGAAGGCGAGGTCGGCACCAACGGCCGTGCCGATCCCGATGGCGTCCCCGGTCGCGCCGGGCGCCGAGGCGCTCCAGCGCGCTCTCGCCGCCGACGGATGGTACTGGTCGCGCAGCGTCTGGTTCTGTGCAAATCCGCCCGTGGTGAGCAGGACGCCGCGGCGCGCACGCACCTGCACTGGCTGCCCCTCGCGCTCCACGATAGCGCCGACGACGCGGCCTGACTCGACCAGCAGTTCGCGAATGGGCGAGTTCAGCCACAGGGGAATGTCGCGGTCCATCATGGAGCGGCGCAGGCTCGCCACCAGCGCCGGGCCAAGCGCGAGACGATAGTCGCGGCGACCGCGCAGGCGTGCGGGAATGTCCAGCAGGTAGCGCCCGAGCAACTTCGCGCCGAGCAGGAAGGCACCGGGTCCCATCTCCTGCAGGCGCCGGCCCTCCACCACGGTGATGTTGAACGGCAGCATCAGGTCGTCGTAGTGCGCAATGCGCAGGTACTGTGCCTGCGCACCCAGTTTGCTCAGGCGAAAGGGCGCGTTGTCCATGGAGCGGCCGCCGTGTTTGTAGCCCGGACTGTTCTCGTAATAGTCCATGTAGGCGGGCAGCGCGTGACAGCGCACACGACTGTGGCGGGTCATGAAGCTGAGCATTTCCCGGGCGCCGGTAACGTAGGCGCGCAGGCGGGCGTCGGGTACGGTGTCGCCGATCAGGTCTTTGAGATAGCTGTAGCCTTCCTCGACGGAGTCGTCGATGCCGACGTTGGGCTGGTCGTGGTTGGCGGGTATCCAGATAACACCGCCGGACTTGGCCGTGGTGCCGCCGAACAGCGGTTCCTTTTCGACCAGTAATACCTCGCCGCCCAGTTGGTGGGCCGCGACGGCGCCGGTCATCCCGCCTGCGCCGGCGCCTGCTACCAGCCAGTCAACTTCCGTGTTTGCTTCATTCGAGTGCATGGCGAGAGTGTGGCAGTGACGCCAGCGCACCACCAGCGGCCACCGGAAATGCCGGACGCCGGTTCAATATTCCGGCCGTGATCGTTGACGCTTCGCGGGCGCATGCCTATCGTCGATCATCGCGTGATGACGATGAGGAAAAACTGATGGCGCAGACGCAAGCAGACGTACCGCTGGTGCGCATTCACGGGGTCGACGACCTCCGGCTGGATCG
>CAYGOX010000544.1:0-1715 GCA_964351485.1 uncultured Halioglobus sp. | reverse complement strand
CTGTGTTCTTACCAGCTTGCCTTCTAATTCCAACTCCGGGCGCAGACGGGTCTGCGCGGGCCTCGATGTCGTAACCAGCCAGAAGCGAAACGATCGCGCGTTCGATCAGTGACACAAGGTCGCGCACGCCCAGCCCGCGTCGCCGTAAATCCAATATGAGGTAGACCACCCACTGGCCGGGGCCGTGGTATGTCACCTGTCCACCGCGGTCCACCTGCACAACCGGGATTTCGCCCGGTGCCAGCACGTGCTCGGCCTTGCCGGCCTGCCCCTGGGTAAATACGCGCGGATGCTGCAACAGCCAGAGTTCATCGGGGGTTTGTGCATCGCGGCTATCGGTCAGTTCGCGCATGGCACCCAGCGTGGACTGGTAGGGAACCAGGCCCTTGCGACGGCACACGAGGGCGGGAGCCGACACCGGCTAGATCACCATCTGGACGTGGCCGGTGGCGAGCAGATCCTGGTGGAGCGCTTCGAGCTGGGCCGGCCCGGTCGCGGTAATGGTAATGGTCAGGGAGATGAACGTGCCCTTGCGACTACCGCGCGCCTGCAGCGTGGTGCGGTCAAAACCCGGCGCGTGACGCTCGAAGACCTCGAGGATGATCGACTCGAACTCCGCGCTGTCACGACCCAGCACCTTGATCGGGTACTCGCAGGGAAATTCGATTTTGGGCGGTTCCTGGTCCTGCATGACGACGCCCGCGCTTACGCCTGGGCCGCGAAGAGCCCGGCGATCCACATCAGCAGCTTGTCCCACAGGCGGGCGAAAAAGCCGCCCTGTTCAACCGGCACCAGGGCAACGACAGGGCCGGTGTAGACCGTCTCACCATCCAGCGACAGCCGCACGGTGCCGACGCGTTCGCCCTTTACCAGCGGCGCGACAATGTCCGGGTTCAGCTCGACCCGGGTATCGAGGTGTTTCCGCTTGCCGCGCGGCAGCGTGAGCACCGTTTCATGCTCGACGCCAACCGAGACGTAGTCCTGCGCGCCCTCCCAGATCCGCGGCTTTTCCAACTCGGTCATCGCCTCGAAAACTGTTGCCGTTTCGAAGAATCGGAAACCGTAGTTCAGCAGGCTGCGCGTCTCGTTTTTGCGGCGCTGCTTGCTGTCTGTGCCCATCACGACCGAAACCAGGCGCATGCCGCGGCGCTCTGCGGAGGCCACCAGGCAATATCCCGCCTCCTCCGTATGGCCGGTCTTGAGCCCGTCCACCGAGGCGTCTTCGGCCAGCAGCGTGTTGCGGTTGTACTGGCGAATATTGTTGAAGGTGAATTCCTTTTCACGGTAGATCGCGTACTGCTCGGGATGATCCCTGATCATCGCCTGCGCCAGCAGCGCCAGATCGCGCGCCGTTGTGACATGGTTGGGATCGGGCAGACCGTGCGAGTTGACGTAGTAGGTGTCCACCATACCCAGCTTCTGTGCCGTCGCGTTCATCATCTGCGCAAAGACCGATTCGCTGCCCGCAATGTGCTCGGCCACCGCCACGGTGGCGTCGTTGCCAGAGGAAATGATAATGCCGCGCTGGAGATCGGCGATCGACACTTCAGTACCCGGCTCGATCCACATCAGCGACGACCCCTTGAAAATCGGGTTCTGCGACCAGGCGTTTTCGCTGATCATCACCCGGTCGTCCTCGCTGATGCGACCCTCGCTGATCTCCCGGGCGAGCAGGTAACTGGTCATCATCTTGGTGAGGCTCGCCGGCGGCAGCG
>CAYGOX010000543.1:0-1719 GCA_964351485.1 uncultured Halioglobus sp. | reverse complement strand
AAAATTTTGCAGCGCTCGTACATGGCGCCGGTGATGAACCACTTGCGGCCGTTGAGTACCCACTCGTCGCCCTCGCGCGCGATGCGCAACTCGATATTGGTCGCGTCCGAGCTGGCCACCTGCGGTTCGGTCATCGCGTAGGAGGAGCGGATTTCGCCGGCCAGCAACGGCGTCAGCCACTGCGCCTGCTGCTCGGCCGTGGCGTACTTCATGAAGACTTCCATGTTGCCGGTGTCCGGCGCGTTGCAGTTGAAGACTTCCGGCGACCACAGCACGCGCCCCATAAGCTCTGCCAAGGGTGCGTAGTCGAGATTGCTCAGACCGTCGTGATCGGCGAATTCGGCCAGTGCGGGCGGGATAAACAGGTTCCACAGTCCGGCTGCGCGGGCTTTCGTCTTGAGTTCCTCCATCAGCGGCAGGGAGGCAAAGCGGTCGCTGGCGCCGTGGAGTTGCTGCGCGTAGGCTTCTTCGGCCGGGTAGATATGCTCGTCCATGAAAGACTTGAGCTGCGCCTGGTAACCCAGGGAGGCTTCGCTGAATTCGAACACGTCGATCTCCTTCTCAGTAACAGTGGCGGTCACGTTGGTAGTGAGTTTTTCCGCAGGCTAAAACGCAACGCGGCGACCCGAGGTCGCCGCGTGTCGAGAGGTCGTACCGGTCAGATACGCTCGATGATCACGGCCGGGGCCATACCGCCCGCCGCACACATGGTGATCAGGCCGAACTGCTGGTCGCGACGTTCCAGTTCGTCCAGTACCGTGCCGATCAGCAGGGAGCCGGTCGCACCGATGGGGTGACCCAGCGCCATCGCGCCGCCGTTCACATTCACCTTGTCGCGGTCCAGGTCGAGGTCGCGGATAAACTTCTCGGCGACCACGGCAAAGGCCTCGTTGATTTCGAACAGGTCGATATCGGCGATACTCAGCCCGGCTTTTTCCAGCACTTTTTTCGCGGCCGGTACCGGGGCGTTCAGCATCAGGGTGGGGCAGTCGCCCATGTTGCACATCGCCCGGATCTTGGCGCGCGGCTTCATGCCGTTCGCCTTGGCGTAGTTCGGTGATGCCAGCAGCACGGCGCCGGCGCCGTCGACCACACCCGACGAGTTGCCCGCGTGGTGGATGTGGTTGATCTTCAGGTCCGGGTACTTGGCCAGGACCAGCGACCGGTAAGTGGTGCCGGCCTCGTCCAGCGGGTAGTCCGCCAGCGCCTCGAAGGACGGCTTGAGCTCGGCCAGCGCCTCGCGCGTGGTCTGCGGGCGCGGGAATTCCTCCTTGTCCAGCGCCAGGCTGCCGTCCACGGAGTAGACCGGTACGAGGCTCCTGTCGAAATAGCCGTTTTCGATAGCGTTCGCCGCGCGTTGCTGCGAGACGTAGGCCAGCGCGTCTACCGCTTCGCGATCAATGCCCTCGATGGTGGCGATCGCGTCGGCGCACACGCCCTGGTGGGGCTGGGGGTGCATCTTGCGCAGCAGTTCGTTGCCGTTGTCCATGAAAGGGTTCATGGCCGCACCTTCCTCGCCATACACGGACATCATCTCCGCGCCGCCGCCGATCACCAGGTCTTCACTGCCGGACATGATGCTCATGGCCGCCATGTTTACCGAGGTGATGCCGGAACCGCAGAAGCGATCCAGGGTGACGCCGCTGGAGCGCACGTCGTAACCCGCTTCCAGCGCCGCCATGCGCGCCAGGTCGCCGGACTGGCGGCCGCGCTGGGAGC
>CAYGOX010000542.1:0-1723 GCA_964351485.1 uncultured Halioglobus sp. | reverse complement strand
CAGTTTGCGCCGATTAGACAGGGTCAGGTCATCGGCGACGTCGAAGACCCAGGTGCCACAGAATGTGTCATTGCAGTAAAACCTGTTCCCCGGGATGTCGTACATCAGGCCGTTGGCGAAGCCGATGTCATCCGATGCCGGCACAAGGGTGCGGTCGCGGGTCAGGTGATAAATGCGCGTCGGTCGTGTCGCTTTCCCCGCCGCGATCCTGTCGATATCGCAGGTGCCGAAAAACAGGCCTCCCTGGCCGTCCGGCACCATCTCGTTGACCCCGCTCACAGGTCCCAGTGCCGAGCCCTCTACCAGCCAGCCCGATTTTCCCGTCGCGGGATCGTTCCACAGGATCCCCCCGGGGCCAGACGAGAGCACGCAGCCGTCGTGGTTGACGAGAATACCGCCGGTCCACTGCCGCTCGGGATTGAGCGTGATGACCTCACCTTCTGGCGCGAGCGCTCGGATGCCGCCGGCAATGACATCGCTGTACCAGATCCGCCCGCGCAGGGGGTCGATCGCCAGCCCCTCCAGATAGAGGCCGGTTGCGATCGGGGTGACGTCGGTAATAGCCATGGGATGGGCGCCTCTCGATTGAAGATCGATAGTACACCATGCCCAGGAATCATCGCCCTGGGGCGATGAGGCAGGGCGGGCCGCGCCCGGTATTTTTGCCACTGGGGGGCACAATCTTTCATGGTAGGGTAGCCGCATGTCAGCCGTAACCGCAGCGCCCGAAGCCACGCATCCACTCATCGAGCGTTACCTCGATGCGGTGTGGATGGAGAAGGGGCTCAGCGACAATACACTGGCTTCCTACCGTCGCGACCTCAGGCAGTTCGACCGCTGGCTCGCGCGGGAGGCTGGGGAAGACCTGCTGCAGGTATCGCGCGCATCGCTCCAGGCCTACCTGGGGGCACAGCTGGCGCAGGGCATGTCGGCGCGTTCCAGCGCGCGCTTTCTCTCCTGCGCCCGGGGGTTTTTCCGCTACCTGCTGCGCGAGCGGCAGATCGAGTCGGACCCGACGCTGGATGTCGACAGTCCGCGCCTCGGGCGGCCGCTGCCAAAATCACTGTCCGAAGAGGAGGTCGACCGCCTGCTGCAGGCGCCCGACCTGGACAGCGCCCTGGAGTTTCGCGATCGCACCATGCTGGAACTGCTCTACGCCTGTGGCCTGCGCGTCAGTGAACTGACCGGCCTGACGCTCAGCCAGCTGTCGCTCAACCAGGGGGTTTTGCGGGTGTTCGGCAAGGGCAGCAAGGAGCGGTTGGTGCCGATGGGGGAGGAGGCTCTGGTGTGGCTGCACCGCTACCTGGCGGGACCGCGCGCCGAGCTGTTGCACGGTGCGCCCTCGGACGTGGTGTTTCCGAGCAAGCGCGGCACCCAAATGACTCGCCAGACTTTCTGGTATCGTATTAAACTTTACGCGCAGCGCGCCGGTATTACCCGCGAATTGTCACCACACACGCTGCGCCACGCCTTCGCGACGCACCTGCTCAATCACGGCGCCGACCTGCGCGTGGTGCAGATGCTGCTGGGGCACAGCGACTTGAGCACGACGCAGATATACACCCACGTTGCGCAGCAGCGGATGCAATCGCTGCATGCGCAGCACCACCCGCGCGGGTAGATGCAGGAAGCCCGGTACATTGGTGCCGGGGAACTAACAGGGCGAAGATGCCTCCAATGGCGTGACCGATAGACACGCTCGAGACTGGCGGGTAATCCGCAG
>CAYGOX010000541.1:0-1748 GCA_964351485.1 uncultured Halioglobus sp. | reverse complement strand
GAACGGATCAAACGCCTCGAGAAGCTGGGGTACGACTCGGTCTGGACCGCGGAATCCTGGGGGAACGACTGTTTCACCCCGCTGACCTGGATCGCGGCGCACACCAGCACCATCCGCCTGGGCACCTCGGTGGCGCAGCTCTCCGCCCGCACGCCCACGGCCTGCGCCATGGCGACGCTGGCGCTGGACCACATGTCCGGCGGCCGCGTCACGCTGGGGCTGGGCGTGTCCGGCCCGCAGGTCGTGGAGGGCTGGTACGGGCAACCCTACTCCAAACCTGTCACCCGCACGCGCGAGTACGTGGAAATCGTACGCAAGGTGCTGGCGCGCAAGGAGCCGGTGACCAATGACGGCGAGTTCTACCCCCTGCCCTACAACGGTCCGGGCGCCTGGGGCATGGGCAAGCCCCTGAAGCCGATTACCCATCCTCTGCGCGCCGATGTCCCGATCTTCATCGGGGCTGAAGGCCCCAAAAATGTCACGCAGACCGCAGAGATTGCCGACGGCTGGCTGCCGCTGTACTACTCGCCCTACCGTCAGGAGGTTTACGCCGACCAGATCGCCGGGGCCAAGCCAGGTTTCGAGATCGCCCCGACAGTGACGGTGTCGATCAACGACAATCTCGAAGAAGCGCTCTACCCGGTGAAGGCCATGCTCGGCTTCTATATCGGCGGCATGGGCTCGGCCAAGCGCAACTTCCACAAGGAACTGATGGCGCGCATGGGTTTCCCCGACGAGGCCGACCAGATCCAGAAACTGTTCTTCGAGGGCGAGCGCGACGCCGCCATTGCCGCCGTGCCGGACGCCTTCGCCGATGAAATCTCTCTCTGCGGCCCCAAAGAGCGCATCAAGGAAAAGCTCGCCGACTGGGAGAAGTCGCCCGTGACCACCCTGCTCATCCACGGCGATGTCAATCTCCTGCGTGATATGGCAGAGTTGGCGCTATAACAGGTTCACATAATGAGATAAGCAATGCCCGCAGCCCTGACGCGTTTCGCCGCCCTGACCCTTTTGTTGACGACCACGCTGGGGTGCCAGCCGGGGAGTCAAAAGCTCAACGAAACAGCCGACGGCGCCGCGGCAGTCGATTCCCGAAGGCTGCTCAACGCCGATACGGAGCCGGGCAACTGGATGTCTCACGGGCGGACCTACGACGAGCAGCGTTATAGCCCGCTCGCCTCGATCACGCAGGACAATGTCGACGACCTCGGCCTGGCCTGGTCTTTCGACCTGGATACCGAGCGCGGTATCGAAGCCACGTCCATCGTGGTCGACGGCACGCTCTACATGACCTCGTCCTGGAGCATCGTGCACGCGCTGGACGCGCGCACCGGACGTCACCTGTGGACTTATGATCCCGGCGTACCCAAAGAGAAAGCCAAGCACACCTGCTGTGACGTAGTGAACCGCGGCGTCGCCGCCTGGAAGGGCCAGGTGTTCCTCGGCGCGCTGGACGGTCGTCTGATTGCGCTGGACGCCGCCACCGGCAAGGTGAACTGGGAAGTGGCCACTCTCGACGCGTCACTGCCCTACACGATCACCGGCGCCCCGCGGGTGGTGAAAGACAAGGTCCTCATTGGCAACGGCGGCGCCGAGTTCGGCGTGCGCGGCTATATCAGCGCCTATAACGTTGACGACGGGTCGATGGCCTGGCGTTTTTACACGGTACCGGGCAATCCGGCGCTCCCGTTTGAGAGCGATGCGCTGACCATGGCGGCTAAAACCTGGAACGGGCGCTGGTGGGAACT
>CAYGOX010000540.1:0-1762 GCA_964351485.1 uncultured Halioglobus sp. | reverse complement strand
ATACCCCGCTGCGCCCACCTGCTCGGCGAGATACCCGCCGCGCGACTGTTCGATGAGTTTCTCAAACTGTTCCTCGCCGGCTATGCCGCCAGCACACTCGATCACCTGCTTGAGTTCGATTTGCTGCGCTACCTGTTCCCCGGCACCAGCCGCTATGTGCGGGACGACGACAGAGCACTGGCGCTGGTACAGGCGGCGATGGGAAACACGGATCTGCGTATTGCACAGGATAAACCGGTAACGCCGGCATTTATCCTCGCGGCCCTGCTATGGCCGGTCGTCAATGCACAGCAAACACGTCTGGTCGACAAGGGAGAGTCTCCCATGGTGGCGATGCACAGCGCGGCACAGTCCGCCATTCAGGACGCGGTCAGCCACATCTCGATTCCTCGTCGTTTCAGCCAGCCGATGCGGGAGATATGGGAGTTCCAACTCCGACTGCAACGGCGCACGGGGCGCAAGGCGGTCGAGTTGATCGAGCACCGCCGCTTTCGCGCCGCCTACGATTTCCTGTTGCTGCGCGAGCAAGCCGGCGAGGACACGGGAGGACTGGGCCAGTGGTGGACCGACATCCAGGAACTCACTGCAGACCAGCGTTTGGAAAAAGTGTCGACGTCGCACGATAACCGCAAGCGACCGAGAAGAACCAGGACACGCCGCCCTAACCCCGCGCCATGACAGCGGCTTATATAGCACTCGGTAGCAATCTGGACGACCCCGCAGACCAGCTTGGCAAGGCCGTGTCGGCGCTGGCCGGATTGGCGCAATCGCAACTCGACAAGGTCTCCAGCGTCTACCGCAGCGCTGCGGTGGGGCCAGGCTCGCAGCCGGATTACCTCAACGCCGTCGCACGGTTGCATACCGGGCTGTCCGCACTGCAACTGCTGGACGCGCTGCAACACATCGAACAGGCACAGGGTCGCGTCCGCGGTATCAAATGGGGTCCTCGCACGCTGGATCTCGACCTGCTGCTGTACGGCGACGATGTGATCTCGTCGCCACGGTTGCAAGTGCCGCACCCGCAGATGAGGCACCGCCACTTCGTGTTGTACCCGCTGCATGAACTCTGCGGCAAACAATACGTGCTGCCGGATGGCACCGCGCTCGGGACGCTATTGCAACACTGCCCTGAGCAGGGCCTGGTGAAAACCCGCAACCGGTTGGGCGCCCCCGCGCGCAGCGAATTACACAACAGGACTGCCTCCTGATGACAGATGCCATCCCCATCGACCTGAAGGGCCGCACGCCGCCGGCATTTATCGCGGTAGAGGGCTCCATCGGCGTCGGCAAGACGACGCTGGCGAAAAAAATCGCGGCCAGTTTCAATCATGCAACACTGCTGGAAGAGGCGGAACAGAATCCCTTCCTGGAAAAGTTCTACCGCCAGCGCGAGCAGGCAGCGCTGGCCACCCAGCTGTTTTTCCTGTTTCAAAGAACGCAGAAAATCCAGGACATGCGACAGAAAGATATTTTTCAACCGGCGCGGGTGACCGACTTCCTGATGGAAAAGGATCCGCTGTTTGCGCGGGTGAATCTAGATCAGGACGAATACCAGGTGTATGCGAAGGTCTATCGGCAGATGACGATAGACGCCCCCAAACCCGACCTCGTCGTCTACCTGCAGGCCTCTACCGATGTACTGCTCACGCGCATCGAACAGCGCGGTTTGGCGATAGAACGCGATATCGACAGGGCCTATCTGGAGCGCCTGAACGAAGTGTACAGTGAGTTCTTTCTATATTACGATGACGCTCCGTTGCTC
>CAYGOX010000539.1:0-1770 GCA_964351485.1 uncultured Halioglobus sp. | reverse complement strand
GTCACGCGCGAGGCGGTGTTGTGGGATCGTATGGACGCCGCTTCCTGAGCATCGCGCAGTGCGACGCACAGGTTATGCGACAACGCTCACCACAGGTTGCGCAACCAGCGGCACAGCCGGCGCAGCAGTGACACGCGTGCGCCTTCGGCCGGGACGGCGGCGGGCGGAACCACCCCCAGCGACAATTCGATCTCACGTTTGAGCTGCGCGCCAAACACGCGCGCCATTTCCGGCAGCAGTGGTTTGCACAGGGCTTCCCACATACCCGCCATCTGCCCGCTGCCCGCCACTTCCAGGCCCAGGCACACGTCGGTCTCGGTGTCGCTCTTGCGCGTGGCCGTGTAGGTTCCCTTGCCCACCACCGGTTCTTTTTCAAGCCGGTAGGAAAACGCGACACCCCCGGGCGCATCCCAGACATCCACGTGCACCAGCACGATGACCGTCTTGATCATGCCCCCGGCACCGACCTTGAGCGTCCAGCGCGAATCGTTGTCGTCGATCACCTCGCACTCGCGGCAGCCGGGAAACAGCATGGCCCAGTTCTGGATATCGCGCACATAGGTCCACACATCGTCGATATCGGCATCGACGACCAATGCATGTTCTGCCTCGATCATCCGGCTGCGCCCTGGCGGTAGCGACTGATCGCCTGTTGCAGCAGTTCGCTGGGCTTGCCGGCCGCGTGACGACCCAGCAGGTAGCCGTGCGTGATACCCCGGGCGTTGGTGATACCGCTCTGCATCAGCGCGCCGTTGTCGAGGCGGGCCGCGGAGTTACCCGCCACGTAGAGACCTTCGACCGGCTCGTCGTTCCAGCCCACCGCGCGACAGTGCTCGTCGACCAGGATACCGGAGGAGGTAATACCGCCGCCGCCGAGGCGATGCAGCGGCACCGCGTAGTATGGCCCCTGCGACAGGCTGCCCATGTTCGGGTTCGGCTGCTGGTTGGGATCGCCGCTCATGATCGCACCCCAGGGGAACGTACCGCGCTGGAAATCCGGATCCTCGCCCTGTTCACAGTAGCCGTTGAACGTGGCGACCGTGGCGGCCAGCCCGTTCGGATCGATGCCGGCCAACTCGGCCAGCGCCTCCACCGAATCGGCTTTGTACGCCATGCCGTCGGGAAATTCCTCGCCCGGCATCACCGAGCCGAACGGGTACTTGCCCCGCCCCTGCGCATCGATAACGGCCCAGCAGGGGAAGTTCTTGTAGGTCTGGGTCATGCCGTCAATTTCATCCAGCCCGAAATAGATCGAGCGGTAGAACGCCTCGTTGGCGAACCGTTGACCACGGGAATTCACCACGATGGTATGCGGCAGCCCCATGAACGGCAGCGCGCCGCGCCACAGGGGAACGCCCTCCTCCTGCTCTTCGCCGGGCACATGAAAGCCGAGCATGGAGACATCGGGCACGCGCGCGATCTGCGCACCCGCCTCGCCCGCCATGCGCAGGTGGGCGCCCTGCACGGTATCCATGACCATGGAGCGCGGATCGATCAACAGGCCGACCCGGCGACTCAGCGCCGGCTTGCGTTCGAAGCTGCTCACGGCGATGGCCACGCCGCGATGGGCGCGGATGAACAGGTTCTGTCCGTCGCGCACCGCCCGCACGCCGCAGATGCGCTGCCCGTCCGTGATCAGTTCCTCAGCGGAAGTACCGGTATGCAGCCCGATGCCGCGATCGAGCACGCCCTTGACGAAGTACGCTGCCAGGCCGGGGCCGGCGCAGCGCTCATCGTTGGCCATGCGTTCGCCCATGACGGTGTAATCCC
>CAYGOX010000538.1:0-1784 GCA_964351485.1 uncultured Halioglobus sp. | reverse complement strand
TTCGATCGCCATGTCGGCAATCATGAACGCCACAGACTGCCGGTTGGTGATCGGCTCGCCAAAGGCAACGCGCTCGTTACAGTAGGGAATCACATAATCCAGAACCGCCTGGCAGGTGCCGACCGCCAGTGCGCAAAGGCCGATGCGTGACAGGTCGTTGAAGCGCTCGAGGTCGAAGTCACCGTCGCCGAGCAGGGCGTCGCCGGGAACCTCCACATTGTCGAACGTGAGGGTGGCGAGCTGCGCGCCGCGCAGACCCATGTTGGCCTCCGCGGTGCGTGTCAGGCCGTTGGGTGTGCCTTCGACGATAAACGCGGCGGGCTTGCCGTCGCGTTGCGCGATGACCAGCAGCAGCTGTGCGTCCATACCCAGCGGCACCATGACCTTGGTACCGCTGAGGCTGTAACCGTTGCCCGTGGCGGTGGCCGCGAGCTGCGGTGCACTGGGTTCGAAGGTGGCCTTCGGTTCCAGCAGTGCGGTGGAGGCCGCCACGAATTCGCCTGAGCAGAACGCGGGCAGGTACTGTTCGCGTTGCGCATCGGAGCCCTGGTCGAGCAGCGTGTTCACGAAGCCCAGCGGAGCGACGGCGCCCAGCGCCATGGCGAGATCGCCGTGCGCAAGGTCTTCAAAAATCAGTGCATTGGACACGGGAGAGCGGCTCATCCCGGCGCCGCCCAGGGCCTCCGGTACAGGCAGCAGGCTCAGGCCGAGTTCCGCTGTTTTCGGGAAGAAGTCTGTTGCAGGACTGTCGCCGGCATCGACCGCGCGGGCCATTGCGCGAATTTCCGCGGCGGCGAAACGCTGCATGGTGTCGCGGTTCATGCGCTGGTCATCGGTCAGCGTCAGGTCGAAGAGGAGGTTTTCTGCAGTGTCACTCATGATGTGCTCTCTTTCTTGGCTATGAGATTGTCGTTGTGGCTGGGCGCTTCGAGTCCGCCGATTAAAAAATCCACCAGGTGTCCCAGCAGGGTGTCCTGATCGAAGTAGCTGAGGTCACCGAGTGGGGTATGGGTGAGCCACGCCACCTCGGCAACGCCGTGAAAAATATTGGTGTGGATGAACATGAGGCGCAGCTTGCGCACCTCGCCGGGCAGCTCCGGCAGTTCGGCTGCCAGAGCCTTGTCGAGCGCCTGCAGGAATGGCGCATAGGCCTCGTTCACCAGTCGCGCGATCTGTGGGTCGTTCTCGCCCATCAGGCGCGACACGAAACGCAGGGCGTCGCCACCCCATGGCTGGCGCTGCGGCAGCATAACGAGTGGCGTAATAATGTCGCGGCAGGCTTCGCGCAGGCTGCGCCTGGAGTCAGCGCCATCGCGCAGCGCCGCGTCCATGTCGCGCAGCTCCCGCGTGATCATCTGCATGAGCGCGCGCAGCACGCCGAGCTGGTTTTCGAAGTGGTAGTGCATGGCGGCCGAGTTTTTCGAACCCGACTCGGCGCTGATGCGCCGCAGTGACACGGCGTGCAGGCCCTCGCGCGCGTACAGCGACAGGGCGGTCTGCAGCAGGCGCTCACGCGTGTCCGCGTTGCGCTCGTTATGGCGAGTGGCCTGACTCATCGCTCCGCGGCTATGTCTTGCGGGGCCAGCGCCGCAACCAGGCGGGTATAAGAGACTGGCAGCAGGCGCACGATCAGCGAGATGAGTTTCGCGTCGATGCCTATCAGCAGGCGTGCCTTGCGCTTCTCGATAGCGCGCACGATCTGCCGGGCAGCGGAGGCGGGACTGGTGCGGGCGACCTTCCTGAACTGGGCATCGCGCTCTTCTGCGGAGCGCGCGTCTTCACCG
>CAYGOX010000537.1:775-1795 GCA_964351485.1 uncultured Halioglobus sp. | reverse complement strand
GACAACCTGATGGAACTGGTGGTAATGATCGACGCGCTGCGGCGCGCCTCCGCCAGCCGCATCACTGCGGTGGTGCCCTACTTCGGCTATGCACGCCAGGATCGCCGCGTGCGTTCCGCGCGGGTGCCGATCACCGCCAAGGTCGTTGCGGACATGATGGTTGCGGTGGGCGTGGACCGCGTATTGACCGTTGACCTGCATGCGGAGCAGATCCAGGGCTTTTTCCAGTGCCCGGTGGACATCCTGGCGAGCAATTACGACAACCTGATGGTGGTCTCACCGGACATCGGCGGTGTCGTCAGGGCGCGAGCCGTTGCGAAGCAACTGGACGACGCGGACCTTGCGATCATCGACAAGCGCCGCCCGAAGGCAAATGAAGCGCAGGTCATGAACCTGATCGGCGAGGTGGAAAACCGCACCTGCCTGCTGGTGGATGACATGGTCGATACCGCCGGCACGCTGTGCCAGGCGGCCGACGCACTGAAAGATCGCGGGGCCTCCAGAGTGGTGGCCTACTGCACCCACGCGGTGCTGTCCGGCAAGGCGCTGGACAACCTGAGCAACTCGAGACTCGACGAGCTCGTGGTAACAGACACGATTCCACTTAGCGACGAGGCGAAAGCACTTAGCAAGATCCGCCAGCTCACTATCGCCGACCTGCTGGCTGAGTCCATGCGCAGGGTGGCGAACGAGGAATCAATCAGCGCGCTGTTCCAGTAGGAACGGCGCTTTATCAACCCACCTGGTTGACCGGTCGCAGGTATCCAGGTGCCTAATCAAAGGAGTCACGACAATGTCTGACCAATTTGAACTGAACGCAGAAGTGCGAGAGGACATAGGGAAAGGTGCGAGCCGCCGCCTGCGTCGTCTCGCCGGCAACGTACCCGCCATTATTTATGGCGCAGGCAAGGACGCGCAACCGCTGACGCTGGTCCGTAAGGACCTGGAGAAAGCGCTGGAGAACGAGGCGTTTTACTCCCAGGTGCTGACCATCAAGGTAGGCAGCAACACCGAGAAGGC
>CAYGOX010000537.1:0-765 GCA_964351485.1 uncultured Halioglobus sp. | reverse complement strand
ACCCCGCCAAGAACCGCGTCATGCACGCGGACTTCCTGCGCATCGACGAGAAGGTGGCGATCAAGGTTAACGTACCATTGCACTTCATCAACGAAGAGGCCTGCGTGGGCGTGAAGATGGAAGGCGGTATCATCCAGCACCAGGTCACCGACATCGAAGTCCAGTGTCTGCCCGGTGACATTCCCTCATATCTTGAAGTGGATATGCTGGAAGTCCCGATCGGGGAGATCGTGCACCTTTCGGACATCGTACTGCCCGAGGGTGTAACCTCCGTGGCCCTGGCCCTAGGCGAAGACCACGACCTGGCCGTTGCCTCTGTGATCGCGCCTCGCGGCACGTCCGACGAAGAAGCGGATGAAGCGGCCGATGAAGCGGGTGAAGACGCTGCAGGCGAAGACAGTGGTGACGGCGACGCCGAGGGCGACGACGGCGAGGATTAATTCCCTCGCCGGTTCACCCTGGCCTTAACGGTCGCTGGAACCGCTGACACCGTGTCCGAGATCAAACTCATCGTTGGACTGGGCAACCCCGGCAGTGAATACCGGGGCACGCGCCACAACGCGGGTGCCGATTTCGTTGCAGAACTCGCCCGGCAACACGGCGCGACTTTACAGTCCGAGTCCAAGTTCTATGGCCTGACCGGCCGGTGCACCGTTGCCGGCCACGACGTGCGGCTGCTCATACCGACCACGTTCATGAACGTGAGCGGGCAGTCTGTTGCGGCAATGGCGAGCTTCTTCAAACTGGAGCCCGAGGCACTGCTGA
>CAYGOX010000536.1:0-1806 GCA_964351485.1 uncultured Halioglobus sp. | reverse complement strand
GCGGGCGCAGATGTCAATGATGCCGCGCCTCAAGCCGGCGTGTTTTTACGACCTGGTGATCGAAATCGCCATCGTGCGGCCCGGCCCGATCCAGGGCGACATGGTGCATCCCTACCTGCGCCGCAAACAGGGCCTGGAGCCGGTCACCTATCCCAGCGAGGCCATCAAGTCGGTGCTCGAACGCACACTCGGCGTGCCCATCTTCCAGGAACAGGTGATCAAGCTGGCGATGGTGGCGGCGGGCTTCTCCGGCGGCGAGGCCGACCAGCTGCGCCGCGCCATTACCAACTGGGGCAAGAACAGCAAGCTGCTCACCTTCGAAAAGAAACTGACGCGCGGCATGATCGAGCGCGGTTACGACGAGGCGTTCGCGCGCCGGCTGTTCGAGCAGATCAAGGGGTTTGGCGGCTACGGCTTTCCCGAATCGCACTCGGCCAGCTTCGCGCTGCTGGCCTACGTGTCGGCGTGGCTCAAGTGCCACCACCCCGCCGCGTTTTACACCGGTATTCTCAACAGCCAGCCGATGGGGTTTTACAGCCCGTCGCAACTGGTGCAGGACGCGCGGCGCCACGGGGTTACGGTACTGCCCATCGATGTGAACCACAGCGCCTGGGATCACCAGCTCCTGGCGCACCCCGGCACCGGCGAGCCGCCGGTGCGCCTGGGCCTGCGCCTGGTGAAGGGCCTGAGCCGCGAGGGTGCGCAGCGTATCGTGGAGGCGCGGCGGCACGGCGCCTTCCGGCAGGTCAGCCAGCTGCGCGAGTGGGCCGCGCTGAACAAGCGCGACATGGAGGCGCTGGCCGACGCCGACGCACTGCAGTCGCTCAGCGGTCACCGCCACCAGTCGCAGTGGCAGATCATGGCGCTGGAGCAGCCGCGCCCGCTGCTGCAGGACGAGCGCAGCCAGGACGCGCGTTACTTCGATGACGGCGTGCAGCTGCCGGCGCCGCAGGTGGCCGAGGAGGTGTTGTCGGATTACCGCGCCACGGGCCTGACCCTGCGCGCGCACCCGATGAGCCTGCTGCGCGACCGGCCGCCGTTCAACCGCTGTAAACGCCACTGCGACCTGGCCGGCATGGGCAACAACCGCTTCGTGCGCATCGCCGGGCTGGTCACCTGTCGGCAGCGCCCGGGCAGCGCGTCCGGGGTGCTGTTCCTCACGCTGGAGGACGAAACGGGCAACAGCAATATCGTGGTGTGGAAGCGCACCCAGCAGACATTCCGCCAGGCGCTCATGACCGGTCAGCTACTGCTGATCAAGGGTGTGGTGGAGACAAAGAGCGATGTCACCCACGTCATTGCCGGGGCGATCTACGACTACACGCAGGAACTGCAGGACCTGCAGGTGCAGTCGCACGATTTTCACTGAGCGCTAGCCCAGCGGCGAGCGCCCCTTGCTGGCGGCAATGCGCATGCGCAGCGCGTTGAGCTTGATGAAGCCCTCGGCATCGCCCTGGTTGTAGGCGCCGGCGTCGTCTTCAAAGGTCGCGATGCTCTCGTCGAACAGGCTGTCGTCAGACTGGCGGCCCACCACGATCACGTTGCCCTTGTACAGCTTCAGGCGCACCTTGCCGTTGACCACGGTCTGCGATTCGTCGATGGCCGTCTGCAGCATCCGGCGCTCGGGCGACCACCAGTAGCCGTTGTAGATCATCTTGGCGTAGCGCGGCATCAGTTCGTCTTTGAGGTGGGCGACCTCGCGGTCCAACGTCAGCGACTCGATGGCGCGGTGCGCCTTGAGCATGATGGTGCCGCCGGGGGTTTCGTAGCAGCCGCGGGACTTCATGCCCACGTAGCGGTTTTCCA
>CAYGOX010000535.1:0-1825 GCA_964351485.1 uncultured Halioglobus sp. | reverse complement strand
GGTACATCCATAAGGGCAGCCGCGGTTGGACTCCAGCACCGCCGACGCACCGGCTGAGCCAAACTCGTCGAACAAACCCATCAGGAAGGGCGAAGGAATGGTGTTGACGTCGGCAATACGCTCGCGGTCTCCCGTGCGGTAAACACCGTCTGCAGTGCGGAAGGTGATCCCCGGAACATCACGCAGCGCCTCCAGGTTGGTCGGATTACTGACGTCCAGGTTATCCAGCAGGTCGGCCAGCGTGGCTTCACCCTCGCCGCGCACGGCAATGTCGACGTGCGGATATTTCTTGAAGAACTCCTCGGCGTCCTTATCGTACTTGGGCGTGCTGGGTCCGCCGTGAATCGTCACACTGTTCGGGTTCGCCGCCTTCACAATGGCGGAGAACTTCAGATTCATCTCGTCGTTCCACATGTAATTGGAGAACAGGAAGACACCCACGCGCTGCGCGCGCTCAGCAAGGCGCTCTTCGTCCGTGAGAAACATCGGCACGAAATCAAACTTGTCCTGTAGCCGGCCGCCCTCGTACTCCATGGCATAGCCGATCACCATGCCCAAAGACACCGGTGCCGTTCCGGGTTGTGTGTTTACGGGTATAACCTGCATCAGGTCCTTGCCCGACTGCGCCACCCGTTCGTCGTGGGCGGCAACGCGCGCGTCGACCATGTCCTGCACGATATTGCGATCCACCGCGCCAAACAGCTTTACTTCGTTGTGCACATTGGTGTCGATGCGGGTGCCGGGCGCCAGCAGTCCGGAGCCACGCAGGCGCCGCAACAACGCCTCGAACTGTTCGCGCTCCAGTTTGGCGGCACGGGTACTCTCCTGGTAGAGCGCCCAGCCCTCGTCTACGGTGGTCGGCTGGGCAAACTGCGCAATGGCCTGCACTTCGGGCAAGCTCAGTCGCGCGCGCAGCGCGCCCTCGTGGTCGTACCAGAGATACTGCCCAGCCTGCGTTACCAGTCCCACGGGGGCAGGCACGCAGAGAGTGTCATCCTCGAGCTCGGCTTCAACGTCGGTCAGCTCCCCGAAGAAGCGCTCGACAGGTTCGGATTCACGCAATAAACCGAGCCCTTCGATCTGCGCGAGAAACGACGTGAGATGTCCGGGTGCACAGCCAAGTTGCTCAACGACCGCGCCGGTGATGTCCTGTTGTGTGCCGGTGGCGCCGTTGTTCAGGGCGTCGAGCAGCAACAGCCGCGCGGGCGTTGCGCGCTGATTCTGGTTGCGCAGGTGCGGGAACTTGAGGCGGCGGTTGTCTCCGATGGTCACCAGGAAACCCGGCGCCAGGTAAGTTGTACCACTCATCGCGATGTGTATGTCCTAGAGTTTCAAAACCCGGTTAATGCGAACCGGCCCCACTCGGTAGCCGTGAACTGAATACGGGGCGTTTAAGCCGCCCGCAACAGGCGCGGGACGACCCACGCCATAGCAGCAAACTTGCCCTGTTAAGTCAATTCCGCTGCGGACTTACGGGAACTTCGCACGAGATACTGCTAACCAATTCGCAGGAAACTGCGCGCGGGTATGCGCGCTTATTCCATGCTGTGCAAGGGGGCTTGCAACGCATCGGTGGCGACAACCAGCGCACCAATATCCCTACGCTTTTGCTGCTTTTTCTGGCTAACGGCGTGTCAGGCGGAACGTCTGAGTGTCAGAAAAACTTACAACTATGCTGCCAAGATCACACAACGCGGGCCCGCACGGACACCCACGCGCCGATCGACACCGTATAATCGTGCTCTAAAGCTCTAAAATAAAACAACTTTAGCCGACCTTTACCAGACACAGGCGGCTTGAGCAGAGGCCGCGCCAGACGCTGGCG
>CAYGOX010000534.1:1607-1832 GCA_964351485.1 uncultured Halioglobus sp. | reverse complement strand
GCATATGCCGGCAGGCGGAGACCTCACGGCCACCAGCTATATTCCAGGCAAACTTTTTTCAGTAAACGGGGTGACCGCCGATAATGTCGAGCGCCTGTTCGCGCGCAATGAACGGCTGGTGTGCTATTTCGAGACCGCGCGCGGTCCGATGGCCGTGATCCTGGTGGGTGCAATGATCGTTGCCGGCATCGAAACCACCTGGGCAGGCCGCGTTGCACCGCCGCC
>CAYGOX010000534.1:0-1597 GCA_964351485.1 uncultured Halioglobus sp. | reverse complement strand
TGACGCGGGATTTTTGTGAGCCACCGGAACTGGTATCACTGGACCAGGGCCAGGAGATGGGCCGCTTCCTGCTCGGCTCAACCGTTATCCTGTTGTTTCCGGCAGACACGGTGGAGTTTGAGGAGCGGTACCTGCCAGGCTCGCCCACCCGTATGGGTGAGGCACTGGCGCGCTATACCGAGGACTGATTGATCCCCGCCACGATGTGGCGGTAGCTGTCGAGGCGTTCCTGGCGGATTGCACCCGCGGCGAGCGCGTCCAGTATTGCGCAACCGGGCTCATGCACGTGACTGCAATTGCTGAAGCGGCAGTGGCCCAGGTAGGGTCGCATTTCGCGAAAGCCCCGTTCCACCTCCTCCAGCTTCAGGTGCCACAAACCGAATTCGCGGATGCCCGGCGAGTCGATCAGCGAACCGCCGCCGGGGAGATGCAGCAAGACGGCCGTTGTTGTGGTGTGTGTGCCCTTGTCGGAGTGCTCCGACAGCGCGCCAACGCGCAGTTCGGCCTCCGGCAGCAGGGCGTTTACCAGCGAGGACTTCCCCACGCCCGACTGCCCGACGAACACACTGGTGTGCCCGGCAAGTGCCGCCTGCAGCTCCGCCAGGCTGTCACCTTTTGCGCGGGCGCGCACGACGTCGTAGCCCAGTTTCTCGTAGGGCTCCAGAAGCCGCGCCATGTTCTCGGCGAGCCCGCTGTCCTGCTCGAGCAGGTCGCACTTGTTCTGCAGGATCACCGGTTCGATATCTACAGCGGAGGCGGCGACGAGGTAGCGGTCGACCAGATTGGCGTGGGGTTCGGGCAAGGGCGCGATGACGATAAATATTCGGTCTATGTTTGCCGCCACCGGCTTCAGGTTGCCGTAGTTGTCGGGCCGCTTGAGTTCGCTCGAGCGTTCCAGCCGCGCGACGATCACACCCGTGGGGTCGCCGGGGCACCACACGACCTTGTCGCCCGTTACCAGCCCCTCGAGGTTGGCGCGTATATGGCAGCGCGAGCGTTCTCGCGCGCTCGACTCCACTTCGACCTGCGTGCCGTAGTGGGCGACGACCAGACCTTCCTGCTCCGGCCCCAGTTCACCTGCGGCAAGCGCCTCGTCCGCGGCCTCGCCCCGGCGTGCGGCACGCGCTGCGCGCTCCTTCTGGATTTTGTCGACACGCCAGGCCTGGCGACGGGTGAGTTTGCGTTTGCCCATGCCGCATTATTCGGTGGCGGGCTATGTCTGTCGAGGCAATTTGTTACACTGCCTGACACGTGCACGGGGATGTTTTGGGTAATGAGCAGCGCCAGTAATCTCATCTGGGTCGATATGGAAATGACCGGGCTCGACCCCGACAATGATAGCGTCATTGAGATCGCCACCATTGTGACCGACACGGACCTCAACACCCTTGCCGAGGGCCCCGTGATCGCTGTTCACCAGCCCGACGAAACACTTGCCGCGATGGACGAGTGGAACACCACGCACCACACGGGCTCGGGACTGGTCGACCGTGTGCGGGCCAGCGAATATGACGAGTAGCGTGCTGCGCGCGAGACGATCAGCTGCCTCGAGGAGTGGGTACCATCGGGGGCCTCATCCAAGTGCGGGAATACGATC
>CAYGOX010000533.1:0-1853 GCA_964351485.1 uncultured Halioglobus sp. | reverse complement strand
AAACCTCATCGCGCAGGGGCACATCCGGCATTTCGCGGAATATCCTGTCCAGGGACAATCCCATCGGGAAGTAACCGGCGTACATGACCTGGTCGGACCCGCGCGTGTTGGCAAAGTCGATAATGTCCTTCGGATAATACTTCGGGGCAAAGGCGCTGGTGCTGTAGTGCAGATTCGGATACTTGAGCATCATTTTCCAGGCCAGCTCGGTCCACGGTTCACAGCCGTGACGCGTAACGACCTTCAGTTCCGGAAAAAACCACAGCACCTCGTCCAGCAACTCCATTTTTTGCGGCCCGAAAGGCACCCGGGGGCCGGGAACACCCATGCACGGACAGAACGGGATATCCAGTTCGACCAGCTTGGCGTAAATCGGGTACCACTTCTTGTCGTTCACCGGCACCGGCGGGTTGATCATCGCCGGGGCGGCTGTCACCGCCTTGATATCGAACTCTTCGTGCATGGCGACAATCTTGCGCACCTCGTCCATGC
Source organism: uncultured Halioglobus sp. (assembly GCA_964351485.1). GTDB lineage: Bacteria > Pseudomonadota > Gammaproteobacteria > Pseudomonadales > Halieaceae > Marimicrobium. The sequence continues at coordinate 1,361 of CAYGOX010000533.1, read as the reverse complement.
CGCGGTTGGGATTGGCCTCGTAGGACGCGAAGAAACGGTCGGGGTGGGCCCGCAGGGCCGTCTCCTGCAGATCGCTGAAGCCGAGTCCGATCATGGCCCGCTCGATCCCGTGCTTGTCCATTTGCGCGAGCGTATAGGCAATGCGATCCGACTCGCTGCTCGTGTCGGGAATATCCTTGAACATGTACTGCGCCGGCATCTTGAACATTTCGTGACTTTCACGATCCATCAGCAACGGCTTGATCCAGTCGTAAAAATGATCCTGGTTGTCCCCGGGTATACCGAGCATGAGGTCGATCACACCAATATCGGTGGGCATGGTCATGGTGACTTCCTTGTGGCGCGTACGATTAGGGGTCGACGCCGCACTCAGGCCTCGGCGACGTCGAAACGAATCGGCATCTCCTTGATGCCATTGATGAAGTTGGAGCGCAGCCAGCGGATCTCACCGTCCAGTTGCGGGTTGCGGATGCGGCGCAGCACCTCCTCAAAGATCACGCGCAGCTCCAGTCGGGCCAGGTGCGAGCCGAGGCAAAAATGCTGGCCGATGCCGAAGGCACGGTGTTCGTTTTTCACGTCTTCGCGCGCGTTGCGTGTGATGTCGAACCTATCCGGGTCAGCGAAGACGCTTTCATCGGTGTTGGCCGCACCGTAGTACATCTGAATCTTGTCGCCCTTCTTGATCGCCTGCCCACCCAGCTCGCAGTCTTCCATCGCCGTGCGCCGGAACGCGATAACCGCCGGGTTGTAACGCAGGAACTCTTCGATCGCATCGTCCAGCTTGGACGGGTCATCCACCAGCATCTGGTACTGCTCCGGGTGTTCCATAAGCATACGCATGCCATGGGACGTGACCGTACGAGTCGTCTCATTACCCGCCACGATCAGCATGAGGAAAAAGTTGCAAAAGTCTTCTTCGGATAGCGGCTCGTCCTCGACCGTACCGCTGAGCAGTACGTCGACGATGTCGTTCTTCGCCTGTATCTTGTGTTCAGCCGCCAGCTCCATGGCAATCATGTACATCTCTGCCGCAGCGTTGTGACCATCCTCGGTCGAAGTCGTCAGTTCGGGGTCATCCATGCCCAGCATGATGTTGGTCAACTCGAAAATGCGGTGGCGTTTCTCCAGCGGCACGCCCATCAGCTCGCAAATCGCGATCAGCGGCAGCTCGGCGGCGATATCCTCGACGAATTCGCAGCGCCCTCCCTCCACCGCCTTGTCGACGATCTCGCGAGCGATGGTGCTGAACCGCTCACCGTAGTCATCAACTGCGCGCGGCGTAAAGGCCGAACGCACCAGGCGACGGTAGTTCAGGTGGCGCGGCGGATCCATATTGATCAGCTGCGTGCGCATCAGGTCGA
>CAYGOX010000532.1:0-1860 GCA_964351485.1 uncultured Halioglobus sp. | reverse complement strand
AGCTGTTGAAAGGCCCGTCGATCAACTCGAGCGTCATCGACTGCGCGTAGACCAGTTGGTTGCGCGTGGTGAAGCTCTGCCGGATGCCGCCGCGCGCCAGGTCCAGCCGCGCCTCGAGCATGTCCGCCTCGCGTCGCAACACCTGCGCGCCAACACACCCATCCATGTAGCCGGGGTACGCCTCGATGTCGCTGACCAGTTCAAAGAGCTGGTCGGCAGTGTGCGGCAACAGTGCACTGCGATTGATCGTCGTCATACCCGGACCTACTGGGGCCGCAGCACCATGGGCGCGAACAACAGGATCAGGATAACCGGCGGCGCGAGATACCGCAGGGATACCCGCCACAACCAGAAAAATACGCCCGGCTCCCGGTCCAGTTCCAGCTTCAGAATTTCAGGCCTCATTCGCCAACCCACAAAAATCGCGGTGAGCAACGATACCAGAGGCAGCAATCGTTCCGCAGTCCAGGCATCCAAAATCGCAAACAGGTTCTGATTCCCGAACCACCTGGCCTGCGCGTAAGGGTCGAAGGACGCCACCATCAATAGACACAACAGCCAGACCACCGACCCGGTCACCAGCGTCGCCGTCACGCGGGTCAAACCCAACCACTGCATGATGGCCGCTACCACCGGTTCCATCACCGCCACTGCCGAACCGAGCGCCACCATCACCATGAAGACAAAGAACGCGGCGCCAAACAGCTCGCCCTGGAGCACGTTGCCGAACGCATAGGGCAGGCTCACGAACAGCAGGCCGGGGCCAACACCCGGTTCCATGTTGGTGGCGAAGATCACGGGGAAGACCGCCAGCCCCACCATCAGGCCAACAAGCGTATCGAACACCGCCACTGCCACGACCGAGCGCCCGATGGGCACCCGATCCGGTGCATAGGCGCCGTAACAAATCCCCGTGCCGACACCGACGCCGAGGGTGAAGAAGGCATGTCCCAGCGCCACCAGCGCGGCCTGCGGCGTGAAATCGATCCACCGCGTGGTAAACAGGAATGCGCGCGTTGCCTCCATGTCGCCACTGTCGAACCCGAATTTCACCAGAAAGCCCAGCAAGGCGATAAGACCCGGCACCACCAGCCACACCAGGAACCCGATGCCCCGGCGCACACCCAGCACCACCGCTATGGAGGTCAGCACGAGAAACGCACTGAGCCAGTACAGCTGCGGGCGCGGGGAGGCCAGGAACCGGTCGAAGTGCTGACCGACCTCCTGCGCCCGCGCGGCGGAGAACGTCCCTTCGTACATGAAACCGATATACGCCATCCCCCAGCCCGCGACGATGACGTAGAAAGACAGCACCAGTAGACCGGTCGCGCAGGCCAGCACGCCGATGAAGGCCCAGCCACGCGAGCGCAGGGAGCGATCGCAAGCCTGCACGATGGCCGCTACCGGGCTACCGCGGCCGTGAGTCCCAATCGCGACCTCGGCGACCAGCACCGGCACTGCCAGCAGGAAAAGGAACAGGACATACAGGACGACGAACGGGCCGCCGCCGTATTCCCCGCTGAGGTAGGAAAAGCGCCACAGGTTGCCCAGGCTGACCGCCGAGGCAGAGAGCGCGAGCACGAACGTGGTCCGGGATTGCCACCGGTCCTGCTGATTCTCCGTCACTGCACACTCGCGGCCTGTTTCATGGCCCTAGAGTGCCGTAGCACCGTGGGGGTGAAAAGAGGAAATTTCACCTTTCCCCCGCACTGGCCCACCGTATAATGCGCGCCATGTCCAGGAAGAAGCCGAAGAAGTTCGACAACGTCATCGCCCGCAACAAACGGGCGCGATTCGACTACTCGCTGCTCGACACTTTTGAAGCGGGCATCGCGCTGTCGGGCTGGGAGGTCAAGAGCC
>CAYGOX010000531.1:0-1861 GCA_964351485.1 uncultured Halioglobus sp. | reverse complement strand
TCACCGGCAAATCGCGGCCAGTACTGCTGCGCGATCGCCTCGGCCACCGCGGGGTCCTCGCCGTCGTGCGCTGCATAGTAGGCTCCGGCGATGCCCTGCATGTCGGCAAACTCCTGCACCATGTCGGTGACCAGGTCGCATTTGCCCAGCATGGCGGCGCGCGCAGCGTGTGCCGGCTGGGCACCGGTGAGGGGCGCGAGCGATTCGGCCAGCGCCGCCACGCGCCGCGTTTTGTCCGCGACGGTGCCCAGCGCTTTCTGGAACACGATGTCCTCGAGCCTGGCCAGGCGGTCGGCCAGCGGCGTTTTCTTGTCTGTCTCGAAAAAGAACGCGGCGTCACCCAGGCGCGGGCGGATGACCCGCTCGTTGCCGGCGATGACCTGCGCCGGGTCGGTACTCTCGAGGTTGGAGACGGTAATGAAATGGGGGGCGAGATTGCCATCGCTCCCCACATCGCTCCCCACTACGTGGAAGTACTTCTGGTGTTCCTTCATGGACGAGATCAGCGCCTCGGCCGGTACCGAGAGGAACTCCTCGTCGAAAGAGCCCGCCAGCGCGACCGGCCACTCGACCAGGCCGGCGACCTCGTCCAGCAGGTCGTCACCCATCACCGCGGTGGCGCCCAGCTCGGACGCGGCGGCCTCAACCAGTGTGCTGATGCGTGCTCTTCGGTCATCGAAGTGAGCGATTACTTTCGCCTCAGCCAATGTGTTCTCGTAGTCTTCGGGGGACGCCAGCGTCAGATCCCCGCTGGAATGGAAGCGGTGCCCGCGCGTGCTGTTGCCGCAGGGCAGGCCCAGGACACTGCCCTCAATGGTGCGCTCGCCGAGCATCGCGACCACCCAGTGGACGGGCCGGACGAACTCTACCCGGCTCGACCCCCAGCGCATCCGGCGAGGGATGGGCAGGGCGGCGATGGCCTCGTTGATCATGTCGATCACGCAGTCGGCGGTGTCAGCCCCCTGCTCTGTCCGGCGCAGTCCCAGCCGTGCACCTTTGGGCGTATCGAGTACCTCAAGATCCTCGGGTGCCACTCCCTGCTTTCGGGCGAAGCCCGCGGCGGCCGGCGTCCAGTTGCCGGCGTCATCCCTGGCTTTGTCAGCGGGTGGTCCGAGCAGTTCGACGGCCTCGTCTTCACCGCGCAGGGTGACATCCGCGATCTGCACAGCCAGCCGCCTCGGGGAGGCAAACCAGCGGACCTCGCCGTGGCCGAGTTTGCGTGAGTCCAGGCCCGAAACGATACCGTCACGGAACGCCAGCCCCAGTGACTTCAGCGCCTTGGGCGGGAGCTCTTCCGTGCCCAACTCAATCAGCAGTGTCGCGGTGCTCATGATGCGTTGGCCTCGTCCTGGAGTTTTGCCAGCACTTCATCGCGCAGCGCCTCGGTGGCGAGCGGGAAGCCCAGCGCGGCACGCGAGTGAAGGTAGGCCTGGGCCACCTCCCGTGCCAGTGTTCGTACCCTGAGAATGAAACGCTGCCGCTCGGTCACGGAGATTGCGTGACGCGCGTCCAGCAGGTTGAAGACATGTGATGCCTTCATCACCATTTCGTAGGCTGGCAGTGGCAGCCCCTTTTTAACCAGGCGCAGCGCCTCGGCCTCGCAGTGGTCGAACTGTCCGAACAGCGCGCTCACGTCGGCTTCTTCGAAATTGTAGGCCGACATCTCCACCTCGTTCTGGTGGAACACGTCGCCGTAGGTGACCGGGCCGGTGAGTGTGTTGGCCCAGAGCAGATCGTAAATGCTGTCCACGCCCTGCAGGTACATGGCGATGCGCTCTATACCGTAGGTGATCTCGCCGGTCACGGGATAACACTCCAGGCCACCGGCCTGCTGGAAATAGGTGAACTGGGTGACTTCCAT
>CAYGOX010000530.1:0-1866 GCA_964351485.1 uncultured Halioglobus sp. | reverse complement strand
GCGTGGCCTGAGCGCCGCAACCACGCTGTTTATCGTTTGTTCCAAGTCGTTTCGTACCTAGGAAACACTCGCCCACAGCCTCGCGACGCGGCAGTGGCTGCTGTCGGCAGGTGCGACGGTCGCTGATCTCGACCGCCACTTCCTCGCCGTTACCACGAACCTTGAAGCAGCAGCCGACTTCGGGATCTCGCCGGACAACTGCCTGCCCCTGTGGGACTGGGTGGGTGGACGCTACTCGGTCTGGTCCGCTGTCGGCCTGAGCGTGGCCATCGCCATCGGCTGGCGCAACTTCGAAGACTTTCTCGCCGGCGCGGCGGCCATGGACACCCACTTCCGCGAGGCACCCCTGGCGACCAACATGCCCGTGGTCATGGCGTTACTGGAGGTCTGGTACGGCGCGTTCTTCGGTGCGCAGAACCACGTGGTACTGCCCTACGCGGAACAACTGGCCAGGCTGCCGGACTTCCTGCAGCAGCTGACAATGGAATCCAACGGCAAGGCCGTGAATATCGACGGGGAGCCGCTTGCGTATAACAGCGCACCGGTACTGTGGGGCTCGGCTGGCACAATCGGCCAGCATTCCTTCCACCAGCTGCTGCACCAGGGCACTTTGCTGTGCCCTGCGGATTTCGTGCTGCCGCTCACCACGCACACGGGTGAGAACGAACAACATCGCAGGCTGGTCGCCAACTGCCTGGCGCAGAGCCGCGCCATGCTGGTCGGACGCTCGGTCCACGAGGCAACGGCATCGCTCAAGGAGCGCGGTCACAGCGACATTGAAGCGGCGCAGTTGGCGCCGCACCTGGCCATGCCCGGTTCCCGCCCGAACAGCGTCATCTCCATGCAAACTCTTGACCCCGCCACGCTGGGCGCGCTGCTCGCACTGTATGAGCACCGCACTTTTGTCAGCGGCTACCTGTGGGGCATCAACCCCTTCGATCAGTGGGGTGTGGAGCTGGGAAAGGAGATCGGCACGCAGATACTCGCGCGCCTGGAGATTGACAGCGGCGACAGCATGGACGCTGCCACCGAGGCCCTGATCGCACGCTGGCGCAAGGCCCAGGACTGATCAGGCGTCGATCAACGCCAGCAACTCGGCTGTTTTTGCTTCCATCAACGCCTTATCGCCACGGCTCTCAACGTTCAGGCGCACCACCGGCTCGGTGTTCGACATGCGCAGGTTGAAACGCCAGTCGCCCATCACCATGCTCAGCCCGTCGACGTGCTCCACGGCCTCGGCGCTGGCCCTGTAGGTTTCTTCCACTTTAGCCAGTACCGCGGCGGGCTCGTCGATGGTGCGATTGATCTCACCTGAACAGGGGTAAGCGGCCATGCGCTCGGCCACCAGTGTAGACAGGCCCTGGCCGGTGGCACTGATCAACCCCGTCACCAGCAACCAGGGAATCATCCCGCTGTCGCAGTAGGCGAAGTCGCGGAAGTAGTGGTGCGCGCTCATCTCGCCGCCATACACGGCATTTTCCAGGCGCATGCGCTCCTTGATGAAAGCGTGGCCGGTCTTGCTCTGCACCGCTTCGCCGCCGCGCTTCTGCACCATCTCGATGGTGTTCCAGGTGAGCCGCGGGTCGTGCACGATCTTGGCGGGGCCCTGCTGGCGCAGGAACGCCTCGGCAAGCAAGCCGACAACATAGTAACCCTCGATAAACTCTGCGTTCTCGTCAAAAAAGAAGCATCGGTCAAAATCGCCATCCCAGCCAAGACCGAGATCTGCGCCGTGGGCGCGAACGGCCTCGATAGCGGCCGTGCGATTCTCAGGCAGCAGCGGATTGGGCACCCCGTTGGGAAAGTTACCGTCCGGTTCATGGTGTAACTTGATAAATTCGAAAGGCAGGTGCGGTTCCAGCAGAT
>CAYGOX010000529.1:0-1868 GCA_964351485.1 uncultured Halioglobus sp. | reverse complement strand
CTCTGCGGGAATAGCTCAGTTGGTAGAGCGCAACCTTGCCAAGGTTGAGGTCGCCGGTTCGAACCCGGTTTCCCGCTCCAACTCTCCAATACAATCAATCACTACCCTGACCCAACCCGCGCCACCCGGTATAGCGCCCGCTCGTCATACCCGGTCACCACGCTGCGCAAACCACACAGCGCCTCATCCAGCTCTGGATCGTTCGTGTCCACCAGCAGCGGCTGGCCAGCCAGGTCCGCCAGCTTGGAGCGCGCCGCTACCAGCACGATATTGTCCGCACCGACGCGGCGGATCACCGCCGCCGAGAGCTGCTGGTTACCGCGACCAAAGATGAAGCCCTGACCGCCGATGACGGTCACGACAATCTGTACCGAGCCCTGGTGGTCATCGAGCAGTGCCAGCAGCTGCGACTCGTTGCAGTCGGCCGCCACCCGTTGGCCGTCAAGCATGGCGTCGACCCCCAGCAGCGTGTTCGGCACACCGAGGTGATCCATGATCGTCGCGGTCGTTGATCCCGGGCCGATCAGGTACAGGCAGTGACTGTCGAGCGTATCGGCAAACCACTGCGCGATTTCCATCGCGGCCAGTTCCGGGTCCTCGCGGCCTCCAACTTTCGTCCGCTGCAGATAGTGGCCCTCGGCGGGTACCTGCAGGTCGCCGTAGAACCTGCTGCGCACAATATCGCGCTGCAGCGCCTCCTCGTCGATATCGCGCACCTCTGCCGGTGTGACGCTGGCCCAGTGTCCGGCGGCGAGCCGCAGCACCAGTTCTGCCGCCGCCTCCGGAGAAACGGCGAACACACCCGACTGCATTTTCACCCCGGCCGGTATACCCAGCGCAGGGACAGCATCGCCCACCGCGTCATAGACATCGCGGGCCGTGCCGTCGCCGCCGCAAAACAACACCAGGTCAACGCGGTTCTCCAGGAAAGCACCGAGCGCCACGCGCGTGTCCTGCGCCGTGGTCGGTATGCTGGCAGGCTGTCCCAGCACGGTGTGATCGAGGCCGGCCTCTAGCAGCCAGTCCTGCCCCATCGGGCCGCCCCAGCAGTACAGCGCGATGTCGGCCTCGGCCTGCGCCAGTACGGCCAGTGCACGAAGGGCCCGCTGGCCGGAGCGATCTGCGGTGACCTGGTCCTCGGGGCTGAGTGCAGCCTGTACGTTGTCACTGCCCTTCAGACCAAGCGGGCCGCCCAGTCCCGCCAGCGGATTGACGAGAAAGCCCACGCGCAATGCACTGCACGACTTGTCTTCGCTCATACTCGCTCGCACCCCAGCACATCCAGCAAGCGCTGTATGCGTTCATCGCTGCCGCGATAACGCACCGTGGCACCGGCCACTTCCCGCCTTGCGGGATAATCGCGGCGCAGCTGGTCAAATATCCGTCCGCGTTCGGAGTCCGCGCCCTGCGCGAGCCGATCACGCAATCGCCGATCATCCTTCTCGATAAGGTAGCGCGCCCGGAGCAGGCGCGTGAGTGTCTCGGCGGTGCTCTGGCCGTCTTCCAGCTCGATCGTGGGCGCCGGGGCACTCGCCGGATGCGCCGGGACAGGCAGACTACGCCCAAGATGCTCACCGAGCGCATGGCGCAACATCGCAGTGGCGGCAAGCTTCGCTTCAACGCTGTAGCCAGCGATGTGCGGGGTCCCCAGTGAACACAACGCCAGCAGCGACAGGTCAATCGCGGGCTCACCTTCCCAGACATCCAGCACCACGTCGATATCGCTGCGCAGGGCGAGCCGCTCCCGCAGTGCCGCGTTGTCGATGACCGGGCCGCGACTGGCATTAATCAATAAGGTGCCCGGATGTAGCGCCGCCAGCCTCGCCGAATCCAGCAAGTGATAGCTGGGCCAGGGCTCCTCCCGGGTC
>CAYGOX010000528.1:0-1874 GCA_964351485.1 uncultured Halioglobus sp. | reverse complement strand
ACCGGGTCGGGCGTGTCTGCGCCGATGCCAGCCAGTTCCAGCGCCATACTGTTGGCCACCAGCAGGTGTCCGGAGATATGTAATGCAACCACCGGGTGTGCCTTCGACACCCGGTCCAGTTCCTCCCGGGTGGGATGTCGCTTCTCGGCCAACAGGGTGTCATCATAGCCAAACCCACTCACCCAATCCCCCGGCGCGGTTTTCCCGGCTTGCTCTTCAAGCGCCGCCAATACATCGCCTATGGCGAGATTGCTGCCGATCGGGGGGCTGTTCAGGTCGGCCGCTATCACCGACAAGCCCGAGCCGGGAAAGTGGCCGTGGGCATCGATAAATCCTGGCAACATGGTACGTCCGCGAAGATCCACCACCTCCGTCTCCTCGTCGACCAGCGCCATAATCTCGGCCGTGGTGCCCACCTTCTCGATACGCTCCTTGCGCGTCGACAGCGCCTCAACCAACGGGTTGTTGACGTCCATAGTCAGTATGCTGCCGTTGATGAACACCTGATGCGCGGGTGCCTGCGGCGAGCGCACCGCCATTTTACCCAATACACCCAGACCTGCGACCAACGCCACCAGGATCAGTACTGCTGTTTTCCAATTCACTGCTTCAGCCTCGCGCTGTTCGATTCATGGTTTGCCGGTCAGTGCTATCAAGTTACTGCTTCAATCAACTTCGCCAATCAGCAGATCAGCCAGCTGGGCCCGATGCCAGGCGGCATCCCCCCACAGTAACTGGCTGTGTTTTTGACGTTTAAAATACAGGTGCACAAAACACTCCCAGGTAAACCCGATACCACCGTGGTACTGCACAGAGCGCCCCGATGCAAAGGCCGCTGTTTCACTGGCCGCGGCCTTGGCCATATGCGCGGTCTCTGCAGCGCGTACCGGGTCGGTATCGAAAGCACGGGCGGCTGTGTAGATTAGCGACTTGCACTGGTCGATCATGATCATCACATCCACCAGCGGGTGTTTGACGGCCTGGAAAAAGCCCAGTGTGCGTTCAAACTGCTGTCGCGTATTAACGTACTCCACGGTTGTCTGCAGCTGCCACTCGGCGGCACCGGTGATGTCGGCGGCAAGCAGCGTCCAGATCGCGGGCATCGCCTTTGCGAGGGCGGCCAGCCCATCACTGTCGACCTCTATCGCCTCTACATTGTCAAAACTGATATGCGCCTGATCGTGCGTCAGGTCGACGATGGCATCCGGCGCAACGGTGACGCCGGGGGCGTCGACAGCGACCCAGTACAGCCCCTGCCCGGAACTGGTTTGCGCACTGACCAGCAGTCGGTCAACCTTGCGCGCATCCTGCACGAACCAGGCTGTTCCGCGCAGTGTTCCCTGCGCATACTGCACATCAGTATCGCCGATATCCCAGGAGCCCTGCCGATTGGTGATGGCGATACTCGCCGTTTTGCCCTCGGCTATTTCAGCCAGTGCGGTGTCACCGCCGCGACAGGCAGCCAGTACATAGGTTGCATTCAGCGTGGACAACAGCGGGCAGGGAAACGCGGCGCGCCCCAACTCCTCAACCAGCCCGGCCACGGCAACCAGTGGCATGCCGATGCCCCCGGCGGACTCGGGCACAGCAAGCGAGGTCCAGCCGAGTTCCACCATCTGCTGCCACAGTTCGCTACCCCAAGCGGCGCTACTCATTCGCTCCGGGTTAGTATCGGAGGCCACCATCGCGTGCAGTTTCTCGGTCGGAAAATGCTCAGTGAAAAATTTGCGGGCTGCGTCCTTCAGCATTGCCGCCTCTTCTCCAAAACCATAATTATCCGGTTGTGCCATGATCGCCCCCTATTTCGATTTCGCCAGGCCGAGCACACGCTCGCCGAGAATATTGCGCTGCACCTCACTGGTTCCCGCAGCGAT
>CAYGOX010000527.1:492-1875 GCA_964351485.1 uncultured Halioglobus sp. | reverse complement strand
ACGGCGAATTGGCAGGCAATGAGCACCAGGGGTTCCCGGAAACCGAGCTAATAGCAGAGCAACTCAACATCCCCTGGCACAGCTACTTCACACCCACCGCTGAAAACTACCTGGGACGCATGGACAAAGCCTACCTGCTGGATCTCGGCGAACAGTTCTTCACCGACTGGCGGGCAGAGGGCGCGGAGAAGCGCTCCAAAAAACAACTGGCCGAAGATCTCGAAGGCGTATTCGCCGGCGAAGATACCACCATGGCCGCCGACAAGCGCGCCGAAGCGATTGACTGGATCCCCGAAGGGTTCCGGCCACAGTGACAGCACACAGAATCGGACTCAGCCAGGGCACCAGCCACCATGCAACCAGAAAGAAGAAACAGCACACCCTCGACAAGAAGCCGCACCTGGTCGCCGAGCTCCTGCACGAACGGGAGCGCGCGCAGGCCGTGGCCACAAAGGTCGGCTACCAGTTTCCCAAAACGCCGGAAGGCAAGCTCATGCGCCACATATTCGTACAGAGTGTTACTGACCTGTACCTATGGGCGCATCGCCGCAGTGCAGTACTTCACCTGCAGGGATGGATGTTCGAGGCCGAAGTTTGCGGCATCAATTCCGAGTGGATTCGCTACCAGTTCCGCCAGGCCAACGTCAATATCGAGGACATAGAACCATGACCGTATTTTTAGTAATGGGCGGAATCGGCCTGTTTTGCATTCTGGCAGCCGTGGCAATACACCACGCCACCATGCCGCACCCGATGGAAAATGGCGGCCACCAGCCGGACCCTGCAGCCAGGAAGCCACACAACCCGCCGAAGTCCAGAGGCGAACCCACCATCAACGCACCGGCCGCAACCGTGACCACCCGGCTACCTGAGCCAGACACCGAACAGCGCCTGCTGCCCCTCATCGATGTCGGCGTGCTGCTGTACCAGGAGCTTTCGGAATTCGTCGACGACGCCAAGCTCGCCTGCAACGACGACAACGCACTGGCCTGCTCACAGGAGCTGCTGCGCGCCTGGGAAGCCGCCTACCAATCCAGCGGCCTCACCGAGGATGACCACTTCACCCGCGAACGACAGGCCGCCCTACGCATGGCTGACCGCGTGCGCAACCACCCGCTGGCCGATCGCTACCAGAGCGCGGAGCAAACGCCATGATCTCGCGCACCGAAGACATCCGCCTGGACCCACTGGATAACTGGCCCTGCAGCATTATGGAGCTGCTGGGCTTACTCACCGCCCAGGGCTACGCCAACACACCCAACTGGACCTTTTACCTGTCCGCTACCGATCAGCTGCCCTACGCATCCGACGGCATCGTGACGAAGTACTTCAAGTCCAGCACCGAGCTGATTGAGTACGCCTACTCCAACTGCCACCTGCCCT
>CAYGOX010000527.1:0-482 GCA_964351485.1 uncultured Halioglobus sp. | reverse complement strand
TGCCCTTTAAAGGACCGAACCCACAATGAGCAATGCAAGCCCCCCCCCAGAGCACATCATTCTGGCCAGCGAAACCATGCTGGGCGACCTTATGACGTGCGTGATCGAACTCGCCAAGGCCCTGCCGGAGCCCTGGCAACAGCTATCGGAGACTGCGCAGAAAAACTGGATCAGCAGCGTGGAACTCCAGTGCGAATCCGCCATCACGGAAGCGATCAACATCATAGCCAGCCGCGGTGCCGTGCACACATCGGCGACGGTGGACAGCGTGACCTTCAAGAACGGCGGCGTGAAAGCCTCCCTCAAGATTGCCCACGCCACCGAGGGCGCACACCAGGTAGCCGACAGCGCCGGCCAGGCGGTATTGATCACCATCTGCGACAACCAGGAGTTTTTGGGCAGCGGCAACAAGCCAGAGGCAGATCCGGATCAAACGGAAATCAACCTGCAGGAGGATGCCGGTAACCATGGAAACCCTTGAC
>CAYGOX010000526.1:0-1880 GCA_964351485.1 uncultured Halioglobus sp. | reverse complement strand
GCCCAGCGCGCCCCAGATAAGCAGGGCCACCACCGCCAGAACACCGATCGCGCCTCCGGAGATGCCGGACGGCCCACCGCCGGAACCACCGGAACCGCCGCCAAAGAGGCCGCCCATCCGCTCCTGCAGTTTCTTGAGCGCTTCGTCCAGGTCGGGCGGGCCCTGGTCGCCACCGCCCCAGGGATCCCTGGAGTTGTTGTTGTTGCCTCCACCCGGTTCATTCCAGGCCATTGTCAGCTCCTAACGCAGTAGAAAAACGTTCGACAGTCTAGCAAATTTTTTGAGTGCGGTGCGCGCAGGCCAGCGGCTAAAACAGTGGCTCCGGGCCCTTGCGGGTGAGCCGGTTCCAGTCCGCGCGGGGCAGGCGAACCTGCAAATGCGCCGTCCCGTCATCGTCGTAGCTCTCGCCCTGCACCGCGCCAAGGGCGTAGAGGGCCGCGCGTAAACCGCCCTGGTCCGGCGCCAGCGCCAGTTCCTGCGCCACCATGTCCTGGCCCAGGCGCTCGCCAATGGCTTCGAACAGCAAATCCATGCCCTGCCCGGTCACCGCGCTCACCCAGACCCGCCGCGCAACACCGTCTGCATCACGATCGATACGCGGTGCCACCTCCAGCAGATCAAGCTTGTTAAAAACCTGCAGCACCGGTATGTCCTGTGCACCGATTTCTGCCAGCACGTCCTGCACCTCGTAGATAGTGTTGTCACGCTCCTCGTCCGACGCATCAACGACGTGCAGCAGCAGATCAGCGTTCAGCGTCTCCTCGAGCGTGGCCTTGAAGGCCTCCACGAGCTTGTGCGGCAGGTGCGCGATGAACCCCACCGTGTCGGCCAGCACCACCGGACCGATCTGGTCAATGTCGATGCGGCGCAGGGTCGGATCCAGGGTCGCGAACAACTGGTCGGCGACGTAGACCGACGCCTGGGTTATGCGGTTGAACAGCGTCGATTTGCCGGCATTGGTATACCCCACCAGCGACAGCGTGGGGATATCGGCCCGCCGCCGGGAACGCCGCCCCTGGTCGCGCTGCTTGCGCACTTTCTCCAGCCGGGCAGTGATGCTCTTGATCCGCTCACGCAGGAGGCGCCGGTCCATCTCCAACTGCTTCTCACCCGGGCCACCGCGGACACCGATACCGCCCTTCTGCCGCTCCAGGTGCGTCCAGCCGCGCACCAGGCGTGTGCTCATGTGCTGCAACTGCGCGAGTTCGACCTGCAGCTTGCCCTCGTGGGTGCGGGCGCGCTGGGCGAAGATATCCAGGATCAGGCCGGTCCGATCCAATACGCGACACTTCAGCTCCTTCTCCAGGTTCCTCTCCTGGCTGGGACTGAGCGCGTGATTGAACATCACCAGGTCGGCATCGTGATGCGCAAGCTCGCTGCGAATCTCCTCGAGCTTGCCGCTGCCGACGAAGGTACGCGGGTGCGGGGTATTGCGCGCACCCATGACATAGGCAACGGGATCCCCTCCCGCTGACAGGACGAGCTCCTCGAATTCGCGGGGGTCTTCCCGCTCGGCTTCGCTGTTGAGATTCAGGTGAACGAGCACTGCCCGTTCACCCGATTCGGGACGATCAAAAAACAAGAAAACCTCTGGTGATCAGGTACGAATGCCCAATCTCGCCCCGGCTGGCGGACCTGCCGTGGCTGCTAGCTGCCGCCATCCTCATCATCGGAGGGGTTTTGCAGGGGCAGGCGTACCACGCGCGAGGGCACCACGGTGGAAATTGCGTGCTTGTAGACCATCTGGCTCACGGTGTTCTTGAGCAGCACCACGAACTGGTCGAATGACTCGATCTGGCCCTGCAGCTTGATACCGTTGACCAGATAAATGGATACTGGAACGCGTTCCTTACGCAGAATATTCAGGTAAGGGTCTTGTA
>CAYGOX010000525.1:0-1881 GCA_964351485.1 uncultured Halioglobus sp. | reverse complement strand
CGGTGATACAACACGTGCGCGCGCAGCGCACTGTAGACGTGGTGCAGCAGCGTGAGATTGGTCGCGCCGTACAGGCTGTCGCCTTCCTCGAGCAGGCCCTCGCGGATCATCTGCGCTTCGATGTGTTCGTGACCGGCCTCGGTCAGCTCCACATGCCGCTGCTTCTCATCGATCGTGTAGTGACCGTCGTCGTCAGGCGCCGGCCCCATGCCGCCGCGCGGGCCCTCGCCCTCCACCAGTTTGGCTTCACGCAACCCGGGAATCAGCCCGTTGATGCGCTTGTACAGCGCCGAGCTGTCTTCCGAGGCGCCGGAAATAATCAGCGGCGTCCGCGCCTCGTCGATCAGGATAGAGTCAACCTCGTCCACGATAGCGAAGTGCAGGCCGCGCTGGACGCGGTCATCCAGCGAGAACGCCATATTGTCGCGCAGGTAGTCGAAGCCGAACTCGTTGTTGGTGCCGTAGACGATGTCCGCGCGATACGCCTGGTACTTCTCCTGCGGACTCTGGCCGGACCGCACCACCCCGACCGAGATACCCAGGAAGTTGTACAGCGGGCCCATCCAGCTCGCATCCCGGGTGGCCAGGTAATCGTTTACCGTCACCAGGTGCACGCTGTCGCCGGTCAGCGCATTGAGGTAGGCCGGCAGCGTGGCCACCAGGGTTTTACCCTCACCGGTGCAGGGCCATGCCGCCGATGAGCTGCACATCGAAATGCCGCAGACCCAGGGTTCGTTCACCCGCCTCGCGCACCACGGCGAAGGCCTCGGGCAGAATTTTCTCGAGTGTGTCGCCATCGGCCAGCCGCTGGCGGAATTCGCCGGTCTTGGCCGCGAGCTGTTCGTCGCTCAGCGCCTTGATATCGTCGGCCAGCGCGTTGATGCGCTTGACCACCTTGCCCATGCGCTTGAGTTCACGACCGTTGCGCGTCCCGAAAATGGTTTCAAGCGTTTTGCTAATCATGGCTTTTATTCACCGTGGAAATAGACCAGTACATCCGACAGACGTCGGAGGCAGATTGTTCAGGGGGGTGAAACGTGATCAGCGTCGATTGCGCGCGACGTAGCTGGAGGGGTCGACCGGACGGCCGTGCTTGTAGACTTCAAAGTGCACATGGGCGCCGGTGGCCCGGCCACTCTTGCCCATCAGGGCGATATTGTCTCCCTTGCGCACAACATCGCCGATGGCGACGAGATTTTCCTGATTGTGCGCGTAGCGGGTGATGAAGCCGTCGCCGTGCGAGACTTCCACCATGTTGCCATACCCCGAGCGCGTCCCGGCCCAGGTCACCACCCCGGCCGCCACGGCCACGATGTCAGACCCTTCCTTGCCGGCGAAATCCAGGCCGTTGTGCATGGCCTGCTTGCCGCTGAAGGGGTCGGTGCGCTTGCCGTAGTAGGACGATATCCAGCCCTTTTCCACCGGCCGGCCCGAAACCCAGGTCTGCTCCTGGAGTTGCTGGCTGTTGATGAGGGACTGGAGGATGTCGAGCTGCTTCTCGCGGTCTTCAAGCTGCGCCTGCAGACGCCCCAGTTCACCGCCGAGGTCCATCGCCGTGAAATCGACGCTGAATTCGCCGCCCAGGGGTCCGCCGACGGCGGGGGGCTGGCTGAAATCGAACTCGCCATCGCTGAGATTGGCCATGTGGGTGAGGTGTTCACCGAGGGCGTCGACCCGCGTCATCCTGGCCTGTAACTCGGCCAGGTTCATGGTCATGGCCTGCAGTTGGTTCTCGGCCAGCCGCTTGAGCTTGTCGAATTCAGCTTCCTGCTGGTCGAGTGCTTTTTGCAGGGAATCGAGCGCCGCACCGCGCTCCGAGCGGGCCTCGTCGGCCTGTCCGGCCCAGTATCCGGTCGCCAGCAGGCCCAGCGGCAGACCCAG
>CAYGOX010000524.1:1113-1885 GCA_964351485.1 uncultured Halioglobus sp. | reverse complement strand
TGCTGACCGAGGAAACCCGGCGCGGCTATACCCGCCAGGCGCGCCAGGAAGCCGAATCCGGGCGCGTCTCGGTGCGTAATGCGCGGCGCGATGCGATGTCCATGCTCAAGGAGCTGGTCAAGGACAAGGAGATCAGCGAGGACGACGAGCGGCGCGCGCAGGAAGCGGTGCAGAAGTTGACGGACGATTACATCGCCCGCGTCGAGAAAATGTTGGCTGAGAAAGAAGCCGACCTCATGGAGATATAGGCACCCGGTGTCTTCACAGGCTCCCACCACCCCGGGTGCGCCGCGCGACGATATCGTCGCCCCGCGCCACGTGGCTATCATTATGGATGGCAACAACCGGTGGGCCAGGCGCCACGGCGTCACCGGGCCTGCCGGTCACCGCGCCGGTGTGGAAGCGGTCCGCGACATCGTGCGGGCCTGCCAGCGCCACGGCATCGAGGTACTGACGCTGTTCGCCTTCAGCAGCGAGAACTGGGGCCGGCCGCAACCGGAAGTGCGCGCGCTGCTGGCCCTGCTGTCGCGCTACCTGCGCAACGAGGTGAAGGCGCTGCACAAGGACGGTGTCCGGATGCGTTTTATCGGGCAGCGCACCCGGTTCAGTGCGCAGTTACAGCGTCTCATGCGCCAGACCGAGGAGCTTACCCGCGACAACACCGCGGCGACGCTGGTGATCGCCGTGGATTACGGCGGCCAGTGGGATATCGCCCAGGCCGCACAGAAGATCGCGCTGCGCGTGCAGGAAGGCGTTCTGCAGCCGCGGGATA
>CAYGOX010000524.1:0-1103 GCA_964351485.1 uncultured Halioglobus sp. | reverse complement strand
TCCAGTCCGTAAGTGGAAACGGAAGGAATGACAGCTGTCTGCAACCCGTAGCGGAACGGATAGCGACCGGTCATCAGCGCAGCCCGCGTCTGGGTACACATGGACTGCGCATAAAAATTGGTGAGTTTGGCTCCTCCGGCCGCAAGCTGATCGATATTTGGCGTCTTGATATCCGCGCAGCCATTAAACCCGACATCCTTCCAGCCGAGATCATCGATCAGAATGTCTCGATCAGTGATCTGCCGCGACCGGACCTCTGTATCCGCACCGGCGGCGATGCGCGGATCAGCAATTTCATGCTGTGGCACTTTGCGTACAGCGAACTCTATTTCACCGAGACGCTCTGGCCTGACTTCGACGATGAGGCCTTCACGCTGGCGCTGCGCGATTACAGCCAGCGCGAACGCCGCTTTGGTTTGCGCGAAACACCAGCCACCTCGGCGGACGGGACCGTTCATGCTTAGGCAGCGTGTCATCACCGGCGTCATCATGGCGGGCGGGTTTCTCGCCGCCGTGGCGCTACTGCCGGTGCCGGCACTGGCCGGCCTGTTCGCGGTGATGATCGGCCTTGGCGGTTGGGAGTGGGCGCGGTTGTCGGGTTGGACCGGTGGATTTGCCCGCGCGGTTTATGTGCTTGTGCTCCTCGCTGCGGCGGGCCTGACCTACTTCTACACCGGCCTGGATGCCGCCCCAAATCGCGAAAAGGTCCAGCCGTTTGTTGGGCTCGGCTGTCTCTGGTGGTCGATCGCGCTGCTCTGGATCCGCGGCTACCCCCAAAGCGCCGTCCTCTGGCGCAATCGCGCCATGCGCAGCCTTATGGGTTTTTTGGTCATGGTGCCGGCGTGGTTGTCGGCGGTGTACCTGCTGAGCCTGCCGCGTGGCGGGTTGGTCGTGGTCGTGATGATCCTGGCTGTTGTGGTGGCCGATATCGGCGCCTACTTTACCGGCCGCGCGCTGGGCAAGCATAAACTGGCTGTTCACGTCAGCCCGGGCAAGACCTGGGAGGGCTTCTGGGGTGGTGTCGCCTGCAGCACGCTGCTCGCGCTGCTGATCTGGTACATGTTGCCCGACCGTTACGACGTGAGTGTTGCGGCAGTGATCGC
>CAYGOX010000523.1:0-1886 GCA_964351485.1 uncultured Halioglobus sp. | reverse complement strand
CGACGAGAAGGAGGGCTGGCAGGGGGACGGCATCGCGCACGGCAACCGGGGGGAAGACGTTCCCGATGACGGGCGCTGCCGGGACTTCGGAGATGGCAAGGAAGACTTCGAACTGATCGAACAGGAAACGGTCGGCGACGCACCCTCGCCCGGGGGAGGTGATGCGCCGGATGCTTCGGGGGCTGTGGTCATCCTCGGCACCGGGCTGGCCGGTTACGGCGTGGCCAAGGAGTTCCGCAAGCACGATGCCGAAACGCCCCTGATTCTGATCACTGCCGACGATGGGCGCGCCTACTCCAAGCCCATGCTCTCGACCGGTTACACCAAAAACCAGGACGCCGATGCCCTGACCCAGTCCGACGCCGAGGCCATGGCGGGTACGCTCAAGGCCACGATCCGCACCATGGCGAAAGTCAGCGCGATCGACACCGGTGCGCAGGTGGTGAAGCTGGAGGGGTCGGCAGACGCGATTCCCTACAGCAAGCTGGTCCTGGCGCTGGGCGCTGATGTCATCCGTCCGCCCATCGAGGGCGACGGGCTCGACCGGGTTTACTCGGTCAACGACCTTATGGACTACGATGCCTTCCGCAAAGCCGTTGCCAGCAGCAATGCGAAGAAGGTCTGCATCATCGGCGGTGGCCTGATCGGCTGTGAGTACACCAATGACCTGCTCAATGGTGGCTTCGAGGTCGAGGCGGTAGATCCGCTGGGCTACTGTCTGCCCACCCTGTTGCCGGAAGTGGCCGGCAAGGCCGTGCAGGCGGCGCTGGAAGAAAAAGGCGCCACGTTCCATTTCGGGCCGCTGGTCACCGCGGTCAACAAGGCGGGCGACGGTGTCTCGGTGGTCCTCAACAATGGCGACACTATCGAGGCCGATATCGTGGTTTCGGCGGTGGGCGTGCGCCCCCGCATCGACCTGGCGCAGGCCAGCGGGATCGACACCAACCGTGGCATTGTTACCGATCGTCTTCTCCAGACCAGTGCTCCCAACGTATATGCCATGGGTGACTGCGCCGAAGTGAGTGGTCACGTACTTGTCTATGTGGCACCGCTGATGGCCGCGGCCCGCGCCCTGGGCAAGACGCTCGCGGGTGAGCCCACGGAAGTGGCCTACCCGGCCATGCCGGTGACCATCACGACCCCGGCCTTCCCGGTGGTCGTGGCGCCGCCGGCCCCTGACGCGGTTGGGGAGTGGTCGATCGAGGCGGACGGTAACGACGTGACCGCGTTGTTCCGTGACAGTAGCGGCGCGCTGCTTGGCTTCGCCCTGACCGGCGCAGCCACGAAGCAGAAGATGGCGCTGCAGAAGGAGCTGCCCCCGATCATGGCCTAGCGGCCAGGTGGCTACACTTTAGCGAACTGCTCGGCGCTGCCGGTCCAGCGCGCGATGATGGCGTCGATGTTGCCGGGCAGGTCCTGGCGTACGCTGTCGGCGATGTGCCTGACTTCATCCAGCAGCACCTCGTGCTCCGGCAGCTTGGCAATACGAAAGTCCATGAGACCGGTCTGGCGCGTGCCGAGCACCTCACCGGGGCCGCGCAGCGCCAGATCCTTTTCCGCGATGTAGAACCCGTCGTTGCTCTCGCGCAGGGCGGTGAGCCGCTCCTTTGAGTTGGCCGACAGCGGCGACTGGTACAGCAGCACGCAGTGGCTGGCGGCGCTTCCGCGCCCCACCCGGCCGCGCAGTTGGTGAAGCTGGGCCAGCCCGAGGCGCTCCGGGTTCTCGATAATCATCAGGCTCGCGTTGGGCACGTCCACCCCGACCTCGATGACGGTCGTGGCTACCAGCAGTGCGATGTCCCCCGCCTTGAACGCCGCCATCACCGCTTCCTTCTCAGCGGGCTTGAGACGGCCGTGAATCAGTCCCACCGACAGGTTCGGCAGCG
>CAYGOX010000522.1:0-1888 GCA_964351485.1 uncultured Halioglobus sp. | reverse complement strand
CCAGGCCACCGCCGTGCTGCAGCCAGCCGTAGGTCTCCTGGGCATTGAGCCCGAACGGAACAGCGGTGAAAAATACCGAAGACGGTACCTTGCCCTTCCAGTAGTAAGCCGCGCCGTGACCCGCATCGGCCACACCCTGCGATACCGCGTCGAACACTTCCAGCGCCGGCACGATCTCTCCTGCACCATACACGTGCACGGTGAGGCGGCCGTTGCTCATCTCGTTTACGTAGCGGGCAAAATTCTCGGCGGCGAAACCCAGCCCGGGAAAGTTCTTTGGCCAGGTCGTTACGATCTTCCAGTGAAACCGCTGCGTCGGATCTGCTTCGGTCTGTGTGTCGGCAGCCATCACCGGACGCGAGCTGTCGGCGCGGTCGGTCGCCCACAGGCCCAGTGTCGCGACCAGCGCGGCGAGCAATACAAGAATAACAACGGGCGTAAAGCGGGCTTGCGAAGACATGGGACTCTGACTCAACCGGTTATTGTTATGTGCACTTACATGAGCTGCAGGTTGGCGTATTGCAGCACCAGCCACTTGCCGCCCTCGTCATCGAAGTTGACCTCGACACGCGCGCTGGCGCCGCGGCCTTCGAAGTTTAACACGACGCCTTCGCCAAACACCTGGTGATAGACCCGCTGCCCCAACGACAGGCCGGTGTCGGGCACCTCGGCCTGGGTGAAGCTGCTGACCGGCTGTGCCACCGTGCCGTGCAGGCGGACCTCCTGCAGCAGCTCAGCGGGTATCTCGCGCACAAATCGCGAGGGCGCGTTGAATGACTCACTGCCGTGCAGGCGGCGGCACTCGGCGTAGGTGATCACCAGCTTCTGCATGGCGCGCGTGATGCCGACGTAACAGAGCCGCCGCTCTTCCTCCAGGCGGCCCGGCTCTTCCAGCGACATGCGGTGTGGAAAGAGGTTCTCTTCCATGCCGGCAAGGAACACCAGGGGGAACTCCAGGCCCTTGGCCGAGTGCAGCGTCATCAACTGTACGCTGTCCTCGTGCGCGTCGGCCTGCGCGTCACCGGCGTCGAGCGCCGCGCGGTCGAGAAATTCCTGCAGCGGTGACAGCCCCTCTTCCTCCGGGGTGAACTGCTTGGCGGCGCTCACCAGTTCCTCCAGGTTTTCCACCCGGGCCTGGCCGCGCTCGCCCTTCTCTTTCTTGTGAAACTCGATCAGGCCCGAGTGCGTGATCGTGTGTTCAACCAGCTCCTCGAGGGTGAGATCGTCAGTACCCGAATCCATTTCGTTGATCAGTGCGACAAAACCCTGCAGGGCGGCCAGGGCGCGGGCCGCCAGCAGCTTCTCCTCGATAACGGTGGCGATGGCCGACCACAGGGGCATGTCGCGTTCACGGGCACACTCGCGCACTGTGTCGAGTGTCTTGGCGCCTATGCCGCGCGGCGGCGTATTGATGACGCGTTCTATCGCAGCGTCGTCGGCCCGGTTGGACAGCAGGCGAAGATAGGCCAGCGCATTGCGGATCTCCATGCGTTCATAGAAACGCTGGCCACCGTAAATGCGATAGGGAATACCCTGCCGGATCAGCGCTTCTTCCAGCACCCGCGACTGCGCGTTGGACCGGTAGAGGTAGGCCACCGAGTCGCGCCGGTTTCCGTCCTGCAGCCACTGCTCGGTCTGCTCGACGATGTAGCGCGCCTCGTCGTGTTCATTGAAACCCGCGTACAGATCGATCGCCTCGCCCGCATCACCGGCCGTCCACAGCTCCTT
Source organism: uncultured Halioglobus sp. (assembly GCA_964351485.1). Lineage (GTDB taxonomy): Bacteria > Pseudomonadota > Gammaproteobacteria > Pseudomonadales > Halieaceae > Marimicrobium. The sequence continues at coordinate 160 of CAYGOX010000522.1, read as the reverse complement.
GCCCAGCCGGCCGAAGTTGTTGGCGATCACAGCGTTGGCCGCCTGCAGGATGGTCTGCGTGGAGCGGTAGTTCTGCTCCAGCCTCACCGTGACCGTATTTTCGAAATCGTCCGTGAAGCGCTGGATGGTCTCGATCTTCGCCCCGCGCCAGCCGTAGATG
>CAYGOX010000521.1:0-1892 GCA_964351485.1 uncultured Halioglobus sp. | reverse complement strand
CGCGTTCTGGCGCATGTAGGTAGATTTACCGCCCATGTTGGGCCCGGTGATCAGGAGCATGCGGCGCTGCTCGCTGAGCAGGGTGTCGTTGGCGATGAAAGGTTCCTCGAGCACCTGCTCGACCACCAGGTGGCGCCCGGCGACGACCTCGAACACTTCCTCGTCACAGAACTGCGGCGCGCACAGGTCGAGACTGCCGGCGCGTTCTGCCAGGTTGGCCAGCACGTCGATTTCGCTGACTGCCGCGGCCGTATCCTGCAGGGCGCCGAGGTCGTCGTTCAGGCGTTCGAGCAGCGCGTCGTACAGGCCCTTTTCCCGCGCCAGGGCGCGGCTCTTGCTCGACAGCGCCTTGTCCTCGAATTCCTTGAGTTCCGGCGTGATGAAGCGCTCGGCATTTTTCAGCGTCTGGCGGCGCACGTAGGCCGCGGGCGCCTGGTCCGACTGCGCGCGGCTGATTTCGATGTAGTAGCCGTGCACGCGGTTGTAGCCCACTTTCAGGGTGCTGATGCCGGTGGCGGCGCGCTCGCGCTCTTCGATCTGCAGCAGGTAGTCGCCGGCGTTGGTGCTGATTTCACGCAGCTCGTCCAGCTCCGCATCGTAGCCCGGGGCGATCACACCGCCGTCGCGGATGACCACCGGGGGGTTTTCGATGATCGCCCGGTCCAGCAGGTCGCACAGCACCGGGTACTCACCTGCCGTGGCAACCAGCGCCTGCAGGCGCTCGCTCTCGGCGCCGGCGAGGTCGGCGGCCAGGGCGGGCAGCGCGGCCAGCGAGCTGTGCAGGCGGGTCAGGTCGCGCGGGCGCGCCGAGCGCAGGGCGACCCGGGTGAGGATGCGTTCCATGTCGCCGACGGCCTTGAGCGTCGCGCGCACGCTCTCGTAGCGGTAGTTGTCCGCCAGCGCGGCGATGGCCGCCTGGCGCTGCCGCAGGGTCTGTACCGCGGTCAGCGGGCGGTGCAGCCAGCGTCGCATCAGTCGGCTGCCCATGGCGGTGACCGCGCGATCCATGACCGACAGCAGGGTGTTGTCCTCGCCCCCGGCGAGGTTGGTATCGATCTCGAGATTGCGCCGCGTAGCGGCGTCGAGGATCACGCTCTCGTCGCGGTTCTCGGGAGCAATGCTGCGCAGGTGCGGCAGGCTCGCGCGCTGTGTGTCCTTGACGTATTGCAGGAGGCAGCCGGCGGCGCCCAGCGCCAGTTCCAGTGAGTCGCAGCCGAAGCCCTGCAGGTCGTGGGTCTGGAACTGTGTATTGAGCGCGCGCCGCGCACTGACCACGTCGAACTCCCAGGCCGGCTGGCTGCGCGCCCCGGTGCGCGCGGTGACCACCGGTGTGATGACCGTTTCCTGGTACAGCGTCTCGGCCGGTTCGAGTCGCTGCAACTCGCCCTCCAAAGCCTCCAGCGTATCGACCTCCAGGACGCGGAAGCGCCCGGCGCTCAGGTCGAGGTAGGCGATGCCGTAGCGTTCGCCGGACTGGGCGATGGCCGCCAGCAGGTTGTCGCTGCGCTCATCCAGCAGGGCTTCGTCTGACAACGTGCCCGGTGTGACCACGCGCACCACCTTGCGCTCCACCGGCCCCTTGCTCGTGGCCGGGTCGCCGATCTGCTCCGCGATGGCGACCGACACGCCCGCCTTGACCAGCCGCGCGAGGTAGCCCTCCGCCGCGTGGTAGGGCACGCCGCACATCGGGATGGGTTCGCCGCCGGACTTGCCGCGTGCGGTGAGCGTGATGTCGAGCAGGTCGGCGGCGCGTTTGGCGTCGTCGTAGAACAATTCGTAAAAATCGCCCATGCGGTAGAACACCAGATCCTGCGGGTGTTGGCCCTTGATCTGCAGGTACTGCTGCATCATGGGGGTGTGGGCGGCGGCCTTGCCTGTTGCCGGTTGATTCA
>CAYGOX010000520.1:1548-1894 GCA_964351485.1 uncultured Halioglobus sp. | reverse complement strand
GCCGACGGCCGCGTTGACGAACACCGAGCACCCGGCAAGACCGTCGATGCCGTCTATCATGTTGTAGGCGTTGGCGAGACCGGCGACAGACAGGGCCGTCAGCGGCACAGCCATAAACAGCAGGGGGATATTCCCCAGGGCCAGCAAGTTGCCCACGTTCAGGATTACGATGCCGCTATAGCTGGCGAGAAGAATACCGCTGCAGTAGTGGATAAGCAGGCGCGCAAGCGGGTTTATATGGCGCCAATCATCGAAAACCCCGATGACAAATACCAGACAGGCAATCTGCAGCATTTCCAGGTTATAAATGGGTATGTCCAGGAGGGTGGCGCCGGCCAGGGCGACA
>CAYGOX010000520.1:0-1511 GCA_964351485.1 uncultured Halioglobus sp. | reverse complement strand
GAATAGCGCCCTGGTGTTTTTTCCTGGCGTCTGGTTGGTCCACCAGTCCCAGTCGTGCTCCCAGACTCGCCGTTATCCGTGTCACCAGCAGAGCTGAAATCAGAATTGTAAAGGCTAGCATGCTGGCAATCAGGCCTGGTGCTCAGGAAGAGGGCTACCGCGGGAGTGCAAGAATAACGCTGGGCAGCGCTTGCCGTCAAAGCATCTCGTGGTGGCTGGCGGAAAGTTCTGACGCCCGCGGGCTGCTTGCGAGTTGGGGTGGTCGGGCAAGCCGACGGGGGTTGTCTTTGACCTTGTTCAGGCCCACCACGGTGTCGCCGTGGACAAGCAGTGCCTGGTTGGTGTGAAAGCCGATACAGCAGGCGTCGCCGGGCCGAGGATATGGGGTGCGAGTTCAGATCGTGGCCAGCCGAAATCATAATGTATTTGCTGCGCTGGCGAATTTCCGGCACCAGCGTCAGTGCTGGCCTCCAGGCCTTCCAGTAGCAACGCGATCTGATTCCAAGCAATCGACACAGTGTCGAACTGGAATACGTCGCCGACACGGTATCCGCCCGGTTGTAGTTCTGGGGTGATACCTGATGTCCCGTTGGGCGGTTGCTGTTAGTCAAATTTCGGCTGCAGGGGTTACAATGCCGTTTTTCACAGTCTCTGAATCAGCGCTATGCCCCAGACAATCCTCGTGACCGGCGGAGCCGGATACATCGGCACTCATGCCTGCGTCTCCCTGCTCGAGGCGGGGTACGCGATCGTGGTTGTGGACAATCTCTGCAATGCGAGCCGGGAGGCACTGCTGAGGGTAGAGGAAATCACCGGCCAGCCTGTGCCGCTGGTAGAAGGAGATATTCGTGACCGGGATGTGCTGGACGAGATTTTCCGCGGTCACCGGGTCGATGCGGTAATGCACTTTGCTGGCCTCAAGGCGGTGGGCGAATCGGTCGAAAAGCCACTCGAATACTACGACACCAATGTCAACGGCACTCTGGTGCTGCTCGCGGCGATGGAGCGGGCGGGGGTCAGCAACCTGATCTTTTCCTCCTCCGCCACGGTGTACGGCGATCCCGAGTCGGTTCCTATCCGCGAGGATTTTCCCACTTCGGCAACCAACCCCTACGGCCGCTCCAAGCTGATGGTGGAGGAGATTCTTGCCGACTGGGGGGCGGCCCGCCCGGGGTGGAGCATTGGCCGCTTACGCTATTTCAACCCGGTGGGCGCCCACGAAAGCGGCCGTATCGGCGAGGACCCGCAGGGCTGGCCCAATAACCTGATGCCTTTTGTCGCCCAGGTGGCGGTGGGGCGGCGCGAAAAATTGTCAGTTTTCGGCAATGATTACCCCACGCCCGACGGTACCGGAGTGAGGGACTATATCCACGTGGTGGACCTGGCCGAGGGCCATGTCGCGGCCCTGCGTTACGTGCTGGCAGAGCGAGGCATGATGACGGTCAACCTCGGGACAGGCAAAGGTGTCTCGGTGCTGGATATGCTGCGCGCCTTTGAGCAGGCCAGTGGCC
>CAYGOX010000519.1:0-1902 GCA_964351485.1 uncultured Halioglobus sp. | reverse complement strand
CGTGGTTGTGGATCGCTCTTAACGTCGCATCGTATTCATGGCTTCCACCGAGGGTGGTGTCGAGATTGAAAAGGTCGCCGAGGAAACGCCGGAGAAGATCCTGCGTGCCACTATCGATCCGCTGACCGGCCCCATGCCTTACCAGGGGCGTCAACTCGCGTTCCAGCTGGGACTGTCGGGCGACCAGATCAAGCAGTTCGTGAAAATTTTCATGGGCCTGGCGCAGATGTTCACCGAAAAGGATCTCGCGCTGATTGAAATCAATCCGCTGGTTATCACTGACGAGGGCAACCTCCACTGCCTCGACGCCAAGATCGGCGTGGACAGCAACGCGCTTTATCGGCAGAAAGAGCTGGAAGCCATGCACGATCCCTCGCAGGAAGACGAGCGCGAGGCGCACGCTGCGAAGTGGGAGCTGAACTACGTGGCCCTCGACGGCAACATCGGTTGCATGGTCAACGGCGCCGGCCTGGCGATGGGCACCATGGACATCGTTGCGCTGCACGGCGGCTTTCCCGCCAACTTCCTCGACGTGGGCGGCGGTGCGACCAAGGAGCGCGTCTCCGAAGCGTTCAAGATCATCCTGGCGGACGACAAGGTGGAGGCCGTCCTGATCAATATCTTCGGCGGTATCGTTCGCTGTGACCTGATCGCCGAAGGCGTGATCGGTGCGGTCGAGGAAATCGGTGTGGAAGTGCCCGTGGTGGTACGTCTGGAAGGTAACAATGCGGAATTGGGACAACAGGTATTGGCCGACAGCGGCCTGAATATCATCGCGGCGACCAGCCTCGCCGATGCAGCCCAGCAGGCAGTCAAGGCAGCGGGAGGCGCAGCGTAATGAGTATTTTGATCGACAGTAATACCAAGGTGATCTGCCAGGGTTTCACCGGCTCCCAGGGTACTTTCCACTCTGAGCAGGCTATCGAGTACGGCACCAAGATGGTCGGCGGTGTGACGCCGGGCAAGGGTGGCCAGGAACATCTCGGCCTGCCGGTATTCAACACCGTGGCCGAGGCCGTCGATACAACCGGTGCCGAGGCTTCCGTCATCTACGTACCCGCACCGTTCTGTAAGGACTCGATCCTCGAAGCGGCCAACAGCGGGGTGAAGCTGGTCGTGTGTATCACCGAGGGTGTGCCGACACTGGATATGCTCGAAGCGAAGGTGAAGTGCGATGAGCTGGGTGTCCGCCTGATCGGCCCCAACTGCCCCGGCGTGATTACCCCCGGACAGTGCAAGATCGGCATCATGCCCGGACACATACACCTGCCGGGCAAGGTCGGCATCGTCTCCCGTTCGGGAACGCTGACCTACGAGGCGGTGAAGCAAACCACGGATGCGGGCTACGGGCAGTCGACCTGTGTCGGTATCGGCGGCGACCCGATTCCCGGCTCCAACTTCATCGACATCCTCGAGATGTTCGAGGGTGATGCCGCAACCGAAGCCATCGTCATGATCGGCGAAATCGGTGGTACGGCCGAGGAAGAGGCAGCGGCCTACATCAAGGCCAACGTCAGCAAGCCTGTCGTGTCCTACATCGCGGGTGTCACCGCACCCAAGGGCAAGCGCATGGGCCACGCCGGTGCGATCATTTCCGGCGGCAAGGGGACAGCGGACGAGAAATTCGCGGCCCTGGAAGATGCGGGCGTTAAAACCGTACGCAGCCTCGCGGACATCGGCTCCGCCATGGCCGAGATCACCGGCTGGTAAAGCGTCCGGGTCACCGATCGAGAAAGCCCACCCCCGGTGGGCTTTTTTGTGTCTGGCAGGCCTTGAAAACCCGCGCTGTCATCCCCATGTTCGACAGTTACGCGAGTTCTTTTCAAATCAACAACTTACATGGTGAGAGGGCAACATGACCGCCGATGTGAACAAAGAAACCCTGGGCTTCCAGACCGAGGC
>CAYGOX010000518.1:0-1912 GCA_964351485.1 uncultured Halioglobus sp. | reverse complement strand
GGAACGCAAGGCACTCACGGCTGAGGCAATTTCCCGCTGGCCGAGCGAGGAAATCCTGGAGCGCCTGGCGGCCGAGGGAGTGCCCTGCGCGCCGTTGTTGAACAGGATGGAACTCATGGAGCATCAACAGATAATCGCCAACGAATCGATTCAGATAACCGACCATCCCGGCTTTGGCGAGGTGCGCCCGCCGCGCCCGGCGGCGCGGTTTGACAGGACGCCCGGTGGTGTCGCCCGTCCCGGCCCGCAGTTGGGAGAGCATACCCGCGAAATCCTGGCAGGGCTCGGTTACAGCGACGAGGCCATCGACACTCTGGTCGCCGCCGGAAAAGTTGTGAGTATGGAACGAGGAGAATAACGTGAGTAAAACACTGGAATTCATTTTCGATTTTGGCAGTCCCAACGCCTACCTGGCTTACAAAGTCCTGCCGCCGTTGCTCGAGAGAACCGGTGCGACGCTGGATCTTGTGCCCTGCCTGCTCGGTGGAATTTTCAAGGCGACGGGCAATCAGCCGCCCATGGTGGCGTTTGGCAGCGTGCCGCAGAAGATGGCTTACGAGCACAAGGAAATGGAGCGTTTTGTCGAAGAGCATGCACTGACGAAGTTCGCGTTCAATCCTCACTTCCCGGTCAATACCCTGATGTTGATGCGCGGCGCTATCGCGGCACACGACGAGGGCTTGCTTGACCAGTACGTAGACGCGGGGCTTGCCGCGATGTGGGAAGCCGGCCTTAAGATGGATGAGCCCGAGGTGTTTGTCAGCGTGATGAACGAGGCAGGACTGGACGGTCCGGCCCTGCTGGACCGGACCCAGGATCCGGCCATCAAGGCCGGACTGATCAGCAACACCGAACGCGCCGTGGAGCGCGGTGTTTTCGGTATCCCGACATTCTTTGTCGGGGAGGAAATGTTTTTTGGAAAAGACCGCCTGTTGCAGGTAGAGCGGGAACTGCTCCGCTAGTGCCCGTCGGCGTCGCGCAACCGGCGCGACAGGCGCAGGGCGATGAGCCACGCAAAGCCCATCAGCACCACGGTGGGTGGTGCCGCAACCGCGGCCGTTTCCACGTGCAGGATCGGTGCACCGGCAAGTGCAAAGTTAGCGTTATAGAGCGGATCGGTGGGGCTGTAGGCTATTCCGAGCGCCATAAGCGTGCTTGTGTTGTTGATCGCATTGCGCCCCGCAGTATTGAGTGCGATGTCGAACTGAGCACTGCCGGGTTGGAGGTTCATTCTTCCCGCAGTGGTGTTGGCCAGGTCACTCATCAGTGATCGGCCAGTGGCCTCGCTGAGCGGGCCGGCCGATAGATTCGCCAGGTCGGCCGCGGACAGCGTCCCCAGGAGCGTTATCGTCAGGTGGCCCAGGTTGCCGCCGGTTGCAGTCAGCGCGATCTTGAGAAATGCATTTGTCACCGGCGAGGAGAGTGCGCTCAAATCGTAGACAAGATAGCCGTGGTTGCGATTGGCAAAGTCGCCAGAGGTGTGGGGCGGTGGGCCGAACCCGACTTCCGAAGACAGCCGCAATTCGTCCAGCCCGGTGTGATGGCGGTAGGAAAAGTTGAAGGGTTGGCTCGGTGTGAGTCCGAGCGTAATCGTTTCGTGGACTTCTCCGGCGTCGACAGGACTGAAGGGTATGAGGGCCGCGTTGGCCGGGGAGCCCAGCAGTCCGAGCGTGCACAGCAATGCCATCGTTAACAGATCAAACGGGGTTCTCATGACGACCCTCCCTTCTTCTGCCTGCTCTTGAGTATAGCACCGCCGTGACGGGCGGGGACGACGTCACCGTTCGCGCAGCCGTGCGTACAGGTTCAGCGTTGCGCCCTTTCCGGCGATCTCGGCGAACAGCGTTTCGATGATGGCAATCGGCATCAACAGGGCGCCGAGTAACCCCCAGCCAATCAATGGCAGTCGCTC
>CAYGOX010000517.1:0-1917 GCA_964351485.1 uncultured Halioglobus sp. | reverse complement strand
GAACTGCTGCTCCTGCAGTACGCGCAGCAGCTTGCCCTGCAGGTGCAGCGGAATTTCGCCCACCTCGTCGAGAAACAGCGTGCCGCCGTCAGCCAGCTCGAAGCGGCCGGCGCGATCGTGGGTCGCGCCGGTAAACGCGCCCTTCACATGCCCGAAAAATTCGCTTTCGAACAGGTCGTCGGGCACTGCGGCGCAGTTCACGCGGATCAGGGCCCGCCCGGAGCGGTGGCTGCTCTCGTGAATGGAGCGCGCGATCAGTTCCTTGCCGGTGCCCGACTCGCCGTAGATCAATACCGTGGCCTCGGTCGGCGCGACGAGGTCGATCTGCCGGATGATATTTCTCACCCCGGCGCTGCGCCCGATGATGCGGTGGTGGTTGTACTCGGAGTTGATTTCCTCCTGCAGGTAGGCGTTCTCCATTTCCAGCCGGTTTTTCAGTGAGCGGACTTCTTCCAGCGCCTCCAGCAGGCGGTGCTGGTCTGCCTTGCGCTGCGAGACGTCCCGGAAGATGACCACCACGCCGACAATTTCGTCGTTCTCACGCACTGGCGTACTGGTGTACTCCACGTCGATGGGCTTGCCGTGTTTCGACCAGAACACGTCGTCCTCCACCGTGTGCACCTTGCCGTCGCGCAGCGCCTCGAAAATGGGACATTCCTCCACGCGGTAGTGCGACCCGTCGCCGTGGCTGTGATGCACCGTCGTGTGCATGTTGCGCCCGGCCAGTTCCTCCACCGAGTAGCCCAGGATGCGCTGCGCCGCCGGATTGACGAAGGTCGTGTTGCCGTCGCGGTCGACGCCGTAGATGCCTTCGCCGGCGGCGTCCAACAGCAGGCGGTTCTTCCACTCAAACTCTCGAAAGACGCGGGCCATGCGACCCCAGTGTCCGATGCCGTGATGGTAGTGGCGATCGGCGTCGGCGCGCTGCCGGCGCTGCTCCAGTTCGTCCGCCGGTTGTAGGGCCAGGTGCAGCACGGTCTGGTCGCCGGCGCTGCAGGTGCGTCCGGTTGCCTCCACCTCGCGCGAGTCGTCGTCGACGCGCAACCGCAATTGGTCGGTGTGCCCGCGCTGACGGGTAATCACCTCTTCGCTGAAGACCATCAGCGCCGGCAGGCAGGTATTGCAGAACAGCGCGCTGGCGGGCATCGCGCGAATCTCAACGCGGTCGCGCCGCAATAACCGGCAGGCCTCCAGGTTCGCGTCGACCACGGTGTTGGCGTAGGGGTCGATAGCCAGGTGCGGCACGGCCGTGTGAAGGAAGAGGGTGTCGGGGTTCATGTCGGGTGTCATTGGCGAGCGTCCGTGCAGGATCGGGTACGCGAGAGATAAAGCAACGCCTGTGCCAAACCACGAGGTTTCGTAAAACGGCCGACGAATTTTCGTGTTTTACGAGTTTTCGTAGTAACGCCGTTTGCATCGAAGCTGCGAAAAACCGCGTGAAACCAGCCACTTGAAGAAAATACAAGGTTTGGCATGGCGATTGCTTTTGCTGTTCCCGACAGTTGTGGCGACAGCCGCTGAGCGCCAGTAACCCTCAGCATCACACAAACTCTGGCGCGCTCTGACCTGATAACGGGCACCACGGAGGAACATCTGCACCGCTTTGGCCCAAAGCACGACCTGTTTTACGACCGACTGCACCACCAATTGTACTTCGCCCTGAGACACGAGGAACCGCACACATGACAAACAAGAGCCTGGGAAATCCCTACGACGCCGACAGCAGCCTGTTACACGACGCGCGCTGTACCTGCGAGACCTGCGCCACCGAGGCTGCGCACCCCGGTGGTCTCGACGACCGCCAGCGCCTGGAAGTGCTTGAAAAGGTGGCGCAGGACCCGGGCCACAGTCACACCCACAATCACACCCAGGCGGGTGCCACAGCCGCGCCGACCTTCGACACGGCCGAGGACATGA
>CAYGOX010000516.1:0-1918 GCA_964351485.1 uncultured Halioglobus sp. | reverse complement strand
GCGCTGCACCTGGTGTTCGGGCGGCGGCGGGGCTTTGCGTTCCGGCAGAGCCTGTTGTACTGCACGCTAGGGTATGCCACGCATGCGGTGCTCGGCGCCTGCACGACCTACGGGACGATGGTGTTCTGGCCTTTCAGTTACGAGCGCATCGCCTGGAACACGATCTCCATTATCGATCCGCTGTTTACGCTCCCGTTGCTGGCCGGTGTGCTGCTGGCGTTCTACCGTCAGAAACCGGCGTTCGCGCAGGCGGGGCTGGTCTGGGCGCTGTGCTATATGGCCCTGGGGCTGTGGCAACGCAACGAGGCCATTGACATGGGCAGGGCGCTGGCAGCCGAGCGCGGTCACACGCCCATCCGCCTGGAGGCAAAGCCGAGTTTTGCCAATATCGTGCTGTGGAAAGTGGTTTATGAGACAGCGACGGATTTTCACGTCGACGCGGTGCACCGGCCTTTCGCCCCGGGTCTATCCGGGCGATGCGGTGAGTAAGCTGGATTTCGGGCGGGATCTGCCCTGGCTTGATCGCGATTCCCAGCAGGCGCGGGATATCGAGCGCTTTCGCTGGTTCAGTAACGGCTACGTCGCGCGCGACCCGGTGTATCCCAACCGGGTGATCGATATCCGTTACTCGATGCTGCCCAACGAGGTGGCGCCGCTGTGGAGTATTGCCGTGGCGCCCGACGCGAAGCCCGACGCGCACGTAAAGTACCTGGTGCACCGCAACACCGGCGGTGAAACCGCGGGCAAGCTCTGGGAGATGCTGCTAGGGCGCCAGGTGCGTCCACTCTAGAACGCTGCCCGCGCCGCGGGCAGCGCCGCGCCGATGTTGATCGGTGCACCCTGGCGACCGAGCACGGCCTCCAGCGCGTTGAGGCAGTACATGACGTTGCGCTCGTTGCTGGCGAAGCCCATCAGGCCGATCCGCCAGGTCTTGCCGGCAAGGGCGCCCAGGCCGGCGCCGATTTCCAGGTCGAATTCCTCGAGCAGCGCGCTGCGCACCGCGGCTTCATCGACGCCTTCGGGCACACAAACGGCGTTGAGCTGCGGCAGGCGGTGTTCGGGTGCGACGGCCATTGCCAGACCCATGGCTTCCAGCCCGGCGACCAGTGCCAGGTGATTGCGGCGGTGCCGGGCGAACGCCGCTTCGAGGCCTTCTTCCTCGAGCATTACCAGCGATTCGTGCAGTGCGTAGAGATCGTTGACCGGCGCGGTGTGATGATAGGCGCGCTTCGCGTCGCCGCCCCAGTAGCCCATCACCAGCTGCATATCGAGGAACCAGCTCTGGACTTTATGCTCGCGGGCGTTGATCCGCTTGACTGCGCGCTCGCTGAAGCTGACCGGGGAAATGCCGGGCACGCAGGACAGGCATTTTTGCGTGCCGGAATAAATCGCATCCACGCCCCAGGCGTCCACTGCGACTTCGATACCGGCCAGTGATGTGACCGCATCCATGATCGACAGCATGCCGTGCTCGCTGGCCAGCGCACAGAGGGCCTGGGCGTCACTGCGAACACCGGTGGATGTCTCTGCGTGCACGAACGCCAGCGTGGTGGCCTGCGGATTGGCCTTGCAGGCGTCGGCGACCTTGTTAAGGTCGATCGGTTGGCCCCATTCGTCTTCGACCATCACAGCCGTGGCGCCGCAGCGCTCGACGTTCTCCTTCATGCGCCCGCCGAAGACGCCATTCTGGCAGACAATTACCGTGTCGCCGGGCGAGACGAGATTGACGAAGCAGGTCTCCATGCCCGCCGATCCGGGGGCTGAGATGGGCAGCGTCAGTTCATTGCGGGTCTGCATCGCAAATTGCAGCAGCGCCTTGATCTCGTCCATGAGTTGGATGAACAGCGGGTCGAGGTGGCCGATGGTCGGCCGGGCGAGGGCGCCCAGTACGCGGGGTGAGACGTCCGAGGGGCCGGGG
>CAYGOX010000515.1:0-1921 GCA_964351485.1 uncultured Halioglobus sp. | reverse complement strand
GGCATCCAGTTCCTTGTTGGAGCCCAGGTCGAGCATCTGCTCAAGATTGCCCAACCCGATACCGGCGCGGTTGGCGGCGCCGGCGCCGCGCACCGACACCGCCATGGTGTAAAACTCTGCCGTGTGGCGGGTGATCGCGCGCGGGTCGGCCAGCACGCGACGGATGGGTTTGCGCAACACGTGCTCGAGATTGCGGACCCAGGACGACAGGTAGGGCTCGGCGCTCGCGATCACCACCTCGTCGTCGTTCACATCCACCGCGAGAATCTGGTGGCGCTCGGCAAAGGCGCGGGACATCACATCGGCCACGGCGGCGACGTTAATCTTCAACGGGTCGATGCGAACCACCGACTGTCCGCTGCGCTCTGAAAGCCAGTCGAGCAGGCGATCCATCGTGAGCTGCCGACCGGGTGTGGAAGCGTCACCCAGACCCTGGTCAGCCAGGCACAGCAGCGGATGCACCTTGACCCCGGAAGAACGCAGGGCGCGTTCGAGATCCTTGTCGCTCAACAAACCGTCGGCGTGCAGTTCGTTTGCAAGCCCGGCCAGTGTCAGGCGGTGCTCGCGCACCTGTTCAGTCTGTCTTTCCATCACAGCGGCATGCTACCACAGGCCCCACGCAAATAATCCGCGCGGAATCGACTGCTTGGCGCGCGCGCACGGCTTGTCTAGACTGGTTGTCACCCGGGGCACGGTGTTCGTCCTCCGGGACCAACAGGAAGCACTATGTCAGTTAACGCACGCCTCGTGCTTAAGCAGCTGGACCAACTGGTCAGCACCGCGTCGGTGAGTTCCACCGACCCGCTCTGGGACCAGGGCAACCGCGAGGTCATCGAGTTGCTGGCGCGCTGGCTGGAGCCGTTGGGTTTTCAGACCGAAATCATGCCGGTGTCGGAAAGCGGCCACAAAGCCAACCTCATCGCCACGCTCGGTCGCGGGCCCGGCGGCCTGGTGCTGGCCGGCCACACCGACACGGTGCCGTTCGACGAGGGCCGCTGGCAGAGCAATCCCCTGGCATTGACCGAGCGCGACAACCGACTCTACGGGCTGGGCAGCACCGACATGAAGGGCTTCTTCCCGGTAGCCATCGCCGCCGCCACGGCGGTCGCCGACCAGCCGCTGCGCCAACCATTGATCATTCTCGCCACCGCCGACGAGGAAAGCTCCATGAACGGCGCGCGCCAGCTCGCCGCCGCCGGACGCCCCGTGAGCCGGGCCGCGATCATCGGCGAGCCGACAGGCATGAAACCGGTGCGCATGCACAAGGGCATGATGATGGAGGCGGTGCGGATCACGGGGCGCGCGGGACACTCGTCCAATCCCGCGCTGGGCAACAGCGCGCTGGAGGGCATGCACGCTGTCATGGGCGACCTGATCGCCTTTCGCCAGTCACTGGCCGAACGCTACAACAACCCGCTTTTTTCCCTGCCGACCCCCACGCTCAACCTGGGCTGCCTGCACGGCGGCGACAGCCCCAACCGCATCTGCGGCAGCGCAGAACTGCATTTCGACAACGCCAGCGTCCGCGCCGAGATCGCCGCCCGCCTGGAACAGATCGCGCAGCGGACCGGCCTTGGGATCGAACTGCGTTCGCTGATCGAGGATGTCGCGCCGTTCGAACAGGCCGCCGACAGCGAGCTGGTGCACCTGGCCGAGTCACTCACCGGGCACAGCGCAGAGGCTGTGGCCTACGCCACCGAAGCGCCCTTCCTGCAACAGCTGGGTATGGACACGATCGTAATGGGGCCCGGTTCGATCGATCGCGCACACCAGCCCGACGAGTACCTCGCGCTGGACGAAATCGAACCGGCGATCAAGCTGATACAGTCCTTCATCGCCCACTACTGCCTGTAACACTGTGCATTATTGCCCTAGAGCACCGCGGGTCCTTTCGGTACCCTTCGCCGGACGCATCTACGGG
>CAYGOX010000514.1:0-1923 GCA_964351485.1 uncultured Halioglobus sp. | reverse complement strand
TGCTTCTGGTACGGCGCGGTGTTTTTCCTCCCCATCTATATCACCACGTTCCTGGTCGGTATCGCCTGGGAGGTTGTCTTCGCGGTGCGTCGCGGCCACGAAGTGAACGAGGGCTTTTTCGTCACCTCGGTCCTGTTCGCGCTCACCTGTCCGCCGGACCTGCCGCTGTGGCAGGTGGCCATGGGTATCAGCTTCGGTGTCGTGATCGGCAAGGAAGTATTTGGCGGTACCGGCAAGAATTTCCTCAACCCGGCCCTGACCGGACGCGCGTTCCTCTATTTCGCCTATCCGGCGCAGATGTCCGGCGACGCGGTGTGGGTTGCGGTCGACGGTCACACCGGCGCGACCATGCTGTCGGTGGCCGCCTCACAGGGTATGGAAGCGGTTCAGGCGCAGTGGAGCTGGTGGCAGGCCTTTACCGGCAGCGTACCCGGCTCGATCGGCGAGGTCTCCACGCTGGCGATCCTGCTCGGTGGTGCGCTGTTGTTGCTCACCCGTGTCGCCTCGTGGCGCATCGTGTTCGGTGTCTTTATCGGCATGGTGGCGTTTTCGATGCTGCTGAATGCGGTGGGCTCGGACTCCAACCCGGCGTTCAACGTGCCCTGGTATTGGCACCTGGTGATGGGTGGGTTTGCATTCGGCATGATCTTCATGGCGACTGACCCCGTGTCGGCGGCCATGACCAACGGCGGTAAATGGGCCTACGGCATTCTGATCGGCGTTATGACGGTCCTGATCCGGGTCGTGAACCCGGCGTTCCCGGAAGGCATCATGCTGGCGATTCTGTTCGCCAACCTGTTCGCGCCGCTCATGGATCATTTTGTCGTGCAATCGAACATCAAGCGGAGGCTCGCACGTGTCTAGCAATGATGGAATAGGCAAGACCATCACGGTCGCATTTGCGCTGTGTATCGTCTGCTCGGTGATCGTCTCGACGGCTGCGGTGGTGCTCAAGCCGGCGCAGGAAGTGAACAAGACGCTCGATAAAAAACGCAATATCCTCGCTGCCGCTGGCATGCTGGAGGAGGGCGTGAGTGTCGAGGAACAGTTCGCCCGCATCACGACCCGGGTGGTCGACCTGCGTACCGGTACCTACACCGACGCGGTTGATCCCGACAGCTACGATCACCTCAAGGCGGCGAAAGACGCCGACACCTCGGTCAAGCTCACCGCAGAGGAAGACCAGGCCAATATCTCGCGTCGCGAGCACTACGTGCCGGTCTACCTGCTGGAGCGCGAGGACGGCCGGGTCGAAAAAATCATCCTGCCGATCCGCGGCTACGGCCTGTGGTCCACGCTGTACGGTTTCATCGCGCTGGAGTCCGACGCCAATACTATCGCCGGCCTGGGCTTTTACGACCACGGCGAAACGCCGGGGCTGGGTGGTGAGGTCGACAATCCGCGCTGGAAAGCGCTGTGGCCCGGCAAGAAGGTCTACCGCGAAGGCGAGGCGACCATCGGACTGATCAAGGTTACCGTTAATCCCGAAGCGGCCAGTGCCGACTGGCAGGGCGATGGCCTTGCCGGCGCCACGCTGACCGGGCGCGGCGTCACCAATCTCGTACAGTTCTGGCTCGGCCGGGACGGCTTCGCGACGTACCTCGACAACCTGAAATCCGGAGACGCCTGATCATGGATTCCGTGAAAGAGACACTAACGACGCCCATTTTCCGCAACAACCCCATCGCGTTGCAGATTCTGGGCATCTGTTCGGCGCTGGCGGTTACCTCGTCACTGCAGGTGACGCTGGTCATGTGCGTTGCACTGACCTTTGTGACCGCATTCTCCAACTTCTTCGTTTCGACGATACGCCGCCACATTCCCGGCAGCATCCGCATCATCGTACAGATGGTGATTATCGCGTCGCTGGTAATCGTGGTAGACCAGTTCCTCAAGGCCTACGCCTACGAGATCTCGAAGACC
>CAYGOX010000513.1:0-1930 GCA_964351485.1 uncultured Halioglobus sp. | reverse complement strand
CCCAAACCCTTCGACCTGGATGAGGTCGTGGCCGTTACCGAGCGCGCGCTGGCGCACTCCCGTGAAAAACGCGGAGCACCGGCCCCGAGCGAGCAGCCGGCGCAAACCGAAATCATCGGCGAGGCGCCGGCCATGCAGGAGGTGTTCCGCGCAATCGGTCGCCTGGCGCACAGCAACATCACGGTGCTGATCAACGGCGAATCAGGCACCGGTAAGGAACTGGTCGCCCGGGCGCTGCACCGGCACAGCCCGCGGGCAAACGCGCCCTTTATCGCGCTGAACATGGCGGCGATTCCGCGCGACCTGATGGAATCGGAGCTGTTCGGCCACGAGAAGGGCGCCTTCACCGGCGCCGCCAGCAAACGCGAGGGACGGTTCGAGCAGGCGGACGGCGGCACGCTGTTCCTCGACGAGATCGGCGACATGCCGGCAGAAACCCAGACACGCCTGCTGCGCGTGCTGGCCGACGGCGAGTTCTACCGGGTCGGTGGACACACGCCGGTCAACGCCAACGTCAGGATCATCGCGGCCACCCACCAGAACCTGGAAGCGCTGGTCCAGCGCGGCGATTTTCGCGAGGACCTTTTCCACCGCCTCAATGTCATCCGAATTCACATTCCCCGCTTGTCCGAACGCCGCGAGGATATTCCCAAACTCGCGCGGTTCTTCTTTTCCCAGGCGGCCAAGGAACTGGGCGGCGAGCCCAAGATACTGTTACCCGAAGCCGAGGCCTTTCTCACCCAGCTGCCCTGGCCGGGCAACGTTCGGCAACTGGAAAACTGTTGCCGCTGGGTGACCGTCATGGCCTCCGGCCGCGAGATTCACATCCAGGACCTGCCGCCCGAATTGGGCCAGGAAACAGCACCGCTGGTATCGGACGCCCCGGTCGACTGGCGCGACCAGCTGCACGAATGGGCCAGGCGTCAGCTGGTTGAGGGCAAGCAGCAGATACTGCAGCAGGCCGTGCCCGACTTTGAGCGGGTAATGATCGACGTCGCCCTGCAGCACACCAAGGGCAGGAAACGCGACGCGGCAGAACTGCTGGGTTGGGGTCGCAACACGCTCACGCGTAAAATGAAGGATCTCGATCTCTGACAGCCGGCCTGCGCCGGCGGGCCCATGTTACATATCGTACTGTTCGAGCCGGAAATTCCCCCCAACACCGGCAACATCATTCGCCTGTGCGCCAACACCGGCTGCGCGCTCCATCTCGTGGAGCCGCTGGGGTTTGATCTGGAAGACAAGAAGATGCGCCGGGCGGGACTGGACTACCGCGAGTACGCCGACGTGCGACGCCACCGCGATTTCGATGCGTTTATGGCGCAGCATCGCTCGGGCCGGCTATTCGGTGTGAGCACACGGGGGCAAAGAAGCTACCACGAAGTGGATTACCAGCCCGGTGACGCGCTTGTGTTCGGCCCCGAAACACGGGGCCTGCCCGATGAAATCCTTGAGAACCTCGGCCCAAAGGCCACCCTGCGGATACCCATGAAACCCGACAGCCGCAGCCTGAACCTGAGCAACGCCGTCGCCCTGGTGGCCTACGAAGCCCTGCGCCAGCAGGGCTTCCCCAACCTCACCTAATTAAGGGGACAGTTTACTTAATTAGTGCTCGGTGCCCGCCGGCGCACCGGCAGACTGCGCCAGCGCCTGCTGGTACAGGGCATCAAAGTTGACCGGCGCCAGCATGACCGGCGGGAATGCGCCTTTCACACAGACCGTGTCGATGGTTTCGCGCGCATAGGGGAACAGGATATTGGGCGCCGCAGTTCCAAGCACCCGGCGCAGGTCTTCATCGGCAAAGCCCTTGATGAAGAAAATACCGGCCTGCTGAATCTCGATCAGGAAGGCAGTGTCGTCCTCGACATTGGCCGTGATGGTGACGGTGAGAACGACCTCGTAGTTACCCTCTTCGTCGATCTTGCTGCTC
>CAYGOX010000512.1:0-1941 GCA_964351485.1 uncultured Halioglobus sp. | reverse complement strand
AGGACGCCCTGGGTATCGAGGGCTTCGGCTTTGACATGAACGTGGCCTGCTCCTCGGCCACCTTCGGTATTCAACAGGCTGCGGACACACTGCGCGCGGGCAGCGCCAACTGCGTCCTCATGGTCAACCCCGAAATCTGTAGCGGCCACCTGAATTTTCGAGATCGCGACTCCCACTTTATCTTCGGCGACGTCTGCACCGCGGTAATCCTGGAGCGCGCCGAGGATGCGACAGGTGCCGAGCAGTTCAGAATTGTCGACACCCGCCTCCAGACGATTTATTCCAACAATATCCGCAACAACTTCGGTTTTCTCAACCGCGGCGATGAATCCGGTATCGGCACGGCCGACAAACTGTTTGTCCAGGAAGGCCGCAAGGTGTTCAAGGAAGTCTGTCCCGCGGTGGCGTCGCAAATCTCCGAGCAACTCACCAAACTCGAGATCGACCCCTCGCGCGTAAAACGGTTCTGGCTCCACCAGGCCAACCTCAGCATGAACCAGCTGATATCAAAGCGGGTGCTGGGGCGTGAAGCCACCCCGGAAGAAGCGCCGACCATCCTCGACGAGTACGCCAATACCAGCTCGGCCGGCTCGGTTATCGCCTTTCACAAACACCGCGAGGACTTCACCCGCGGTGAACTCGGTGTGCTGTGCTCTTTCGGTGCCGGTTACAGTATTGGCAGCGTGGTCCTGGAAAAACGTTAGTCCGTCGCGTTTACCAGGGACGACAGCGCGTCGAGCAGCGCCTGGTTCTGGTCCGGCGTACCGACACTGATGCGAAGATAGTTGTCGAGCCTGGGCCTGTCGAAGTAGCGCACGATGATCCCCTGCTCGCGCAGCGCCTGGAACAGGTCGCGCGCACTGTGACTGGCCGGCGCGGCAAAGACGAAATTCGCCGCTGACGGCAGCACTGTAAAGCCCAATGCCGCCAATCCGCCCGTCAACGCCTCCCGGTCCTTTACAACCTGCTCACAGACCTGCGCGAAGTATTCTTCATCTTCCATCGACGCTTGCGCGGCGGCCTGTGCCACCGCATCCAGAGGATAGGAATTAAAGGAGTTCTTGACCCGATCCAGGGCCTCGATCAACGCGCTGTTGCCGAAAGCAAGCCCTACGCGCAAACCGGCCAGCGCGCGCGACTTGGACAGCGTCTGCACCACCAGCAGATTCTCATAGCGATCGATCAGTGAAACCGCGGAGTCGCCCCCGAAATCGATATAGGCCTCGTCGATAATCACCACCGAATCCGCACAACGCGTCAGCAGCTGTTCGATATCGTCGAGTGCCAGCAGAATGCCCGTTGGCGCATTCGGATTGGGAATGACGACCCCGCCATTGCTCTGCGGATAGGCCTGCACGTCGATCCGGTACTCGTCAGTCAGCGCCACTTCCGTGGTTGCAAGACCGAACAACTGCGCCCACACCGGGTAAAAACTGTAGGACACGTCGGGGTAACAGATTGGCGCCTGGGGTTGAAACAGACCCATGAAGGCAAAGGCGAGCACCTCGTCCGAGCCATTGCCAACAAAGACCTGGTCGATATCCAGCCCGACGCGCTTCGCGGCTACCTCGCGCAATCTCACCGACTGCGGATCGGGATAGCGGCACAGATCCTGGGCGCCAACGCCTGCGATCGCCTCGGCGACTCGCGGTGACGGCGGATACGGCGATTCATTGGTATTGAGCTTGACGAGGTTGGCATGGCGCGGCTGCTCGCCCGGCACATACGGCGTTAGATTCCTGACCCGGTCATTCCAGAAACGACTCATACCTTTCATCCCCGCCGGGTTACCGGCGTCGCGATTTCGCCTGTGCGCCTACAGTCCCAGCCACAACAGTGCCAGCCACAAACGAAAAAGCCCGGCGTAACCGGGCTTTCTTCGAAGATGGCGTCCCCTAGGGGGTTCGAACCCCTGTTCCCGCCGTGAAAGGGCGGTGTCCT
>CAYGOX010000511.1:0-1962 GCA_964351485.1 uncultured Halioglobus sp. | reverse complement strand
CGACAGCCTCGGCAGGGCCATGGGCAAGGCCGGCTACGCCAGCGCATTGCCGGGCACCGATGACTATATGATCACGCACGCCCGAGGTGAATGCTACGAAGCTGTAGCTGTAGGGCGTGCGAACACGAACTGGACCGGCGGCGAACCCCTTTGCCAGAAAGGCATCTATCGGGTGCGCACCGACCAGGTGACCGACCCGTTCGACACATCACAGATGACACTGCTGGCCGGTGGCGACCAGTGGCAGGCGTTCGATGCCGACGCCATCACCAATTACCAGTCGCTGTGGGACCAGCCGATCCCCGACCGCCCTGCTTCCCTGTCAGGCAACAGTTGCTTTTTGCAGGTGGTGGACGCCCGGGCCGCGGAACTTCAGTCTCCGAACGCCTATAACTGGAACACGACGCTGTTCGAGCAATGCTCCAGCCAGGGCTGCGCTGTAAACAGTGAAGACAAGAGCTTCCACGCGGACCAGATGAAGTACCTGACTGTGTACGAGGTGGAGCCCTGGGACGTAAGTTACTCTGAAGGTAACCAGGCCACCTTCGGCAACACCACAAACAACCACGGTTTCAAGTCACTGGGCGTATGGGGTTACCAGGAGATCGAGTCAGACGGGTCCATACGCATGGAAGTGCCCTGCGAAACGCCGATCCAGATCGTGGGTCAGGACGAAAACAACATGACCATCGCCCACGACGACAAGCTTCACTCCCTGCGTCGCGGTGAAACGCGCACATGCCACGGCTGTCACGACGGTCACTCGGAAGAGCGCGCGGCGGAGCTGGGACAATCTGCCGAGGTACGCTTTGCGAGCACTATCGCGGCAGCCACCAATCGGCCGCGGCCGAACAATGGCTTCCGCCGAGAGTGGCGCGACGTCGAACCGATTTTCGTCAATCGCTGCAGCAGCTGCCACGCTGACATGACTAACGATGACGGACTGCTCGATTCGCGCATTGCCTGGGACTACGACCAGCTCGACTGGCCGTGGATGACACGCCACGCCGTCGGCAACGAAACATTCCGCATGCCGCGCCCATACACCAGTAAATGGGTGGGCAAGCTGGCGCGGAACTCGCTGCTGTACTGGAAGTGTATGGGGTCGCGCCAGGACGGGCGCACCGACAGGCAGTATCCGGGGGATATCGACTTCGGCGACGCGCACAACAGTGGTGCAACCGTGGCGGAGTGCAACGCCGTCGGCCAGTGGATCGACCAGGGGATTCAGCGGGATCCGGACTAGGTAGTCTTTTTTACTGGGAGTCACGCCAACGGCGTGGCTCGCAGTGCTTAGAAGCCGGCGTCACGCGCCTCATCCTTCGCGTCATCGAGCTTGCGCTCGGCCTTGCGGAGGTCGTCCTTCGCATCCTCGCGATCTTCGCGTAGATCCGCGCGCTTCTCACTCTTTAGATCGTCCTTCGCGAGCTGATCGCCCAGGCGGGTGATTTGGGCTTCAAGGCGCACTACCTCGGTCTTCGCGTTGTAGACGGCCCTTCCGATCTGGTACGCGTTAAAGAAGGTGTCTGCAAGTTCCACAGGGCAGCTGTTCTGGTAGTGATTGCCTTCCAACCCATACTCGTAGCCATTATCCCTCGTACAGAACTTTACGATGCCCACTTCCCAGCCCTGGGCGTAAGCCTGCCTGTCGACACTTAGATTATGCGCTGCGCAGTCCTTTTCGTAGGTATTGATGCGGGTACGAGGCCTGCCTTTTTCACCGTCTTCTTCACCCAGAAAGCGGAAGTCAGCGAGTAGGCATTCGCTTTCATCCAGGGATGCACAGCTGGTCATGATTGTTGCTGCTAGTAAGATGGTAGCGAGGCAACGGGGTTTCTGGATGGATGAGCGAAACATACCTGATTCTCGTTTGGGGTCTTCTTGATCATCTCAGGAGTATATGTGTGACAGGGAGGAACGCAATTTTTTGCGCGTGCCGTGTTTGTTTGAGAGTTGGTCTGC
>CAYGOX010000510.1:0-1978 GCA_964351485.1 uncultured Halioglobus sp. | reverse complement strand
CAGCTGATGCTGGGCTATTTCATATCTCTGGATTCCTCAACTTAGTTGACTTTTTGTATAAATATTGTTAAAAATGTGATATGGGTGCCGAATGGGATGAAGCAGCCGAACTGGCCGCTCTCGAAAAAGCCAAAGCAGAACCACTGTCTTACAGTGAACGACTGACGCACGGCTCGCGAGTCGCGCGCGACAACCACCTGCAGGAGGAATTCGACAAAAAAAAGGAGTCGCATCAACGGAGCATCCGCGTTGCCAACCGTGCCGATGGCATCCGCACGGCGATGGGCGGCACCTACGCCGAACAGCGAGGCAAAGGCCTGTCACAAGGCGCAACCGTCGTCGAGGAGGCCAAGCACCCCGCTCAGATTGAAGCCGAGGCGCGAGAATTGCAGCGCCAGTACGACATCGATCACCCGGCAACGGACGACGCAGAGCCCTACGAGTAAGGCACTCGACCATTGTAGGGAGGTGACCTTCATCGGCCACCTCCCTACCCCACCTTTCCAGCCTTGAGCTGGATTTTTTATTGCCAATTGAAAACCGCCCCACCTGCGGGGCTCGCCGGAAATTCCGGGAGCCCCAGGAGGTGTGGGCGGTTAGACCGAGACTAGCGACGGACGATGGTAGGTTCCACGACTGACCTCCTCTTTCGAACAGAAAGAACTAGGGAATTTCCCTAGAACGAGTCGTTAAATTATATTATATTAGGGCAAATTTTTATGTTTTTGTCAATCTATTGAGCCCCGTCCTGCTGTATAATCACCTCTGGAACACGCATAAAATCATCGATCAACGTCTGACGTAGTGAGCCGTTATACAAGGCTGCCGCAGGGTGATAGAGCGGGACAATGGTATACATCTTCTCTCCAAGTTCTATGGTCTGTGGTTCGCCGTGGATCTGACCGATTTGCTGATCGGGCAAAAAATTCTCCATACTGTGTCGACCAAGGGTGATAATGACCTTTGGCTGAATAATGTCAATCTGTTTGAGTAAAAACGGCAAAAAAGCTGCTTTCTCGGCCGGTTTCGGGTCTCGGTTGTTCGGTGGTCGATACTTGACGATGTTCGTAATGTACACGTCGTCGCGATTCATGCCAGCAGCGGCCAGCATCGAATCCAAGAATTTACCCGCCGCACCGATAAAAGGAACCCCCTGCTCGTCCTCTTTCTTACCTGGCGCTTCACCAATAAACAGAATGTTGGCGTTTGGATTACCAGACCCTATCACGAGTTGCGTCGCCTGGCTGGCGAGGTCTGGGCAAATTTTTTGTTCGAGAATTTCTTTGGCAAGTGCGTCGAGTTGTTGAGACTGGTTCATCTACTCATTATACCGTGGTTTCACATAATTATTGAAAATATTAAATAATATGATATTATAATAAAACTGTCTTTGCTGTAAGCAAAACTGTACCCATCCAATCTACGAGAGGTTCTGTGATGACCGACACTCTGACCCGGCCGAGGACACTGCACCTGCACCGAATCCACTGGCTTCGTTCGCGCTTCAAGTGGTGTTCACTCGGGACCATGCGCTTCAACGACCACGACGCGATCGAGAGCCAGTATGCCGACCCGCAAGAAATGGTCGAGGTGCTGACCTACATCGCTTCGCGTCTGATGACCAACGAACTGCGCTGTGCCTTCATGGCCGGCCTGGGACTCGGCCCGTTCGATGCTCACCCGAAGTCTCAGCGGCAGCGTTTCAAGATGCTCCGTGCTCGGTCATTGACCACACTCGACGCGATCGAGCGCGACTGGGAGCACGCCACGCAATACGCCGCTGAAGAGCTTCTTCAGGTTGCCGAGAGGCACCTTGCAGCTCGTCTGGTGGTAGCCGGAGCTGTCAACCAGCTCGGCCCGATCGGTGCTGATGCGATTCTTCAGATCATCGAAGAGCGAGAGATGCTGTATCGGCAGACCAGCGTCTGACTCCGCGGATTGGAAAAGGCCACGACATAGCGTCGTGGCCTCTTTCCTT
>CAYGOX010000509.1:0-1980 GCA_964351485.1 uncultured Halioglobus sp. | reverse complement strand
TCCGTGAGAATGTCGCTGACGAATACGGCGGCACTGCCGGGTGCGGTGGGTGCCCATTCGTAGAAAGGCTGCCCACCGCCGAAGGTGCGCTGGCCGGCGTCGGGGTCGTGGGGGAAGCTCGAGGCCGAGTCGTCTACGGCGGGCTCGGAGTGCGCCAGTGAGCCGTCCGGCTGCAGGTACAGACGATAGACTTCCTGCTCCTGCGGCGGCCACTGGCTGAACTCGGCACTGAACACGCCCTCGGGTGCCCCGCGGTAGTCAGGGTCGCCCTCCATGTCGGGCAGCAGGGCGGGCGCGGCGCCGCGATCGAAGATTACCCGCAGTGGCATCTGGTTGGAGTCTGCTTCATAGGCGGCGCGTGCCTCCTCGTAGCTCTGCGCGTCGCTGTAGGGAATGTCGGGGAAGTTCAGCGGCGCGCCGAACTGCTGCTGGAATAGAGGTCCGGCGAGAGACAGCGACGCGGGCGCATTGGGAATTACCTCGGCAACATAGATATCGAGAAACGCCTTCCACTCGGCCAGTACCTCGGGCGTGTAACCGTCGGCGTGCAGGCCGTTGAAAGTAATGAAGCGGGTGACCGGCGCGTTGGTGAACTTGTCCAGCAATGTTGCGAAATGACCGCCGGTCTGCTCGTCCTGCCACGCGCCGCTCAAGAACACCGGTACTTCGATATTCTGCACAAACTTCGAAGGGTTAACGGGATCGACGACCTCCGGTATATAGAACGGGTTCTCCAGTGCCCTGCCCACCGCGTCTACGGCCTGGGCGTGGAGCAACTGGTTGTCTTCGCAGGTACTGCTGCCGAACTGCTCGTACTCCAGATCGACCTGGGCCTGTTCCCAGCCCTGGCCGTACGGCTGCGCGCCATTCACTACGTTGGTCGCCCACTGGAAGGCAAAGCCATTGTTGAAGATGCCGCCCGGGCCAAGGGTGGACGACGAAGTCTCGGCAATCACCGAGAGCGGTGTAATGGCGCTCAGGCTGGGCGGCTGCGCCTGGGCGACGAACAACTGGCTGATGCCGGGAAACGACAGGCCCGCCATGCCCACCTTGTTGTTATAAACCCAGGGTTGCGCTGCCACCGTTTCAATGATGTCGTAGCCATCCAGTATCTGCATGGTTTCAAAGTAGTCGTAGGCGCCGCCGGAACAACCGGTGCCGCGCATGTTCACCCCGACCGTGGCGTAACCCATGAACCCGGCAATCAGGCCGGCGGGGTGATTGGGTGCATCGCATATCACGGGAAGGAAGTCGCAGAATCCGACGAGGCTTTCATCCAGTACTCTGCCCGGGCGCGACGGCGAGTAGCCGGAATAGTTGACGATGGTGGGGTAGGGGCCGTCCTCGGCGGGGCCCGGTAGCGTGATGTAAGCGGACAGTCGCGTTCCGTCGCGCGTCGTGATGTAGTTAAACCCGGGGCTCAGTAACTGGCTGCTATAAAAGGACTGCTCCGGCTGGCTCTGCTCTACCGACCAGACCGTGAGATCCGGTACCGCCTCCACCGGGTCACCCTCCGCCTCGCGCACCGTGTAGCCCTCGCCTGGCGGCAGCTGCCGGAACATCAGGCTGCCCATGTCGTCTGCCGCACTGCTCACAACGAACGTGTTCTGGCCGTCGTACACCGCGAGTAGCTGCCCCGGCTGCGCGCCCGTGACGTGCAGCTGCTTGACGCTCTCGCGCACCGAGAAGGGCGCGCTGTCAAGCGGGGGTCCGTCTGGGTGGGCGTCCTTGCCGGCCAGGCGGGCGGCGAGAAACAATGGCGATGCCGACAGCAACAGTCCGCTCATCATGCGGCTCCCTGAGCGATCATGCCGGTCAATCGGGCGGAAAAATGCGGTGACAATACGGGCAGCGCCGAAGAGGGCTAGTTGAGACATCATGAATACTCTTATTATTTGTTGGGCAATCTTTGCTCGTCGGGTAAGAGCCAGACCTGCCCAAGTATAGGTCTCCGGCGGGAATTTGGGTAACTGAGCAGGA
>CAYGOX010000508.1:0-1981 GCA_964351485.1 uncultured Halioglobus sp. | reverse complement strand
CGGCCTGGCCGATATCTGCCGCGCCCATGGGGCGGACAGCGATGAGGATGTCCTGACCCTGCGCCGCGACCTGATGCATGCGCTGGTGGACGCGGTGGCGGCGATCCTGGCCGCCCCGGCGCGCGCCGTCAGGGAAGCGGCGCCGGACTAGCGATTCCGCGCGGCCTCAGGCCGTCGAGCCGGAGGTGGAGCCGTAACGCGCGACATGCGCATCCAGCGCCGCGAGAATGCCGTCGTGACGCATCGCGATGACATCGCGGTAATCGTCGTGGGTAATCACGTAAAACGTGCCCTCACGCACCGCGTCCATGACCTGCTGCCCCACGACCAGCGGTGAAATGCCACTGGCCACGTCGGGCGCCGGCTGCTGGTGATCGATCCCCGGATCGAGTGATTCAGGGCGCACGGCGAAGGACTGCGTGATCAGGTTGGTATTGACCAGGCCGGGACACAGCACCGACACGCCAACGCCGTACTGCGCCACCTCCATCACCAGCGATTCAGACAGACCCACTACCGCGAACTTGGTCGTTGTATACAGGCCCTCCGGTGGACCCGAGATAAGGCCACCCATGGACGCGGTGTTCACGATGTGCCCGTCCCCCTGCTCGATCATCAGCGGCAGGAAGGCCTTGATGCCGTGGATGACGCCGTACAGATTGACATTGATCAGGTACTGCCAGTCCTTGAGGTCGGCCTCGGCCATCAGCGCGCCGATCCACACCCCGGCGTTATTGCACAACAGGTGCACCGCACCAAAGCGCTCCACCGCGGCATCGCGCAGCGCTTCGACCGAGGCCAGCGACGACACATCGACCTGCACCGCCAGCGCGTTGTCACCCAGTTCATCGGCCACTTTCTGTGCCTTGGGCAGATCAATATCCGCAACGACCACCGCCATACCGCATTCGTGTGCCGCGCGGGCGATGCCCTCGCCGATACCCGAACCGGCACCGGTGACTACCGCAACTTTTCCTTCCAGATCCTGCATACCACTCCCCGTTTCACTCACTCGTTACTGTTGGCAGTCCACGATGACCTTCACCGCGCGCTGTGTATCCCTGGCCGTACTGAAGGCCGCGTCGATATCCGACAGCGGATAGTGATGCGTCACCAGTGGCGTGGGGTCGACCTTGCCGCTGGCGAGCATCTCGATCACCTGTTCAAACTCATCGGTATACCCCATCGCCGGCACGATGGAGACTTCCTTGGCCAGCAACATCATCAGGTCGACTTTGGCGGCCTCCTTGTGCAGACCGGTCAGGCAGATGCGACTGCCGGGGCCCGCGACGTCCACCATTTGTTCAAAGACGCTGCGAACCCCGGTCGCCTCAAAATACAGCGACGTGGCCGGCACAGGCATGCCGAAAAATTCCGCCGCGCCGTGCGCCTCTACCAGTCGCCCCGGCAATGCCTCTGCATCGGCTTGTATAGCAATACCTCCGAGCTTTTCGTCCAGCGCCAGGCGCTCGGCCGACAGGTCAACCACCACCACGTCGGTCAGCCCTCGATACTGCAGCGCCAGCAGCATACACAGGCCGATCGGACCGGCGCCGAAGATCGCCGCCTTGTCCGAAGGTGTTGTCGCAACGCGGTTGACGCCGTGTTGCGCAACGGCCAGCGGCTCGACCAGCGCACCGAAGGCGTCGGGCACCGAATCCGGTAGCCGGATAACCGAGCCAATGTCGCGCGCTGCGTTCACCACTTTCAACACGGGCGAGAAGCCGCCCTCGCTGCCGCCGTTACCAATATTGTTGCCGCTGCCCATCGGCTGCACGACCACGCGGTCGCCCGTCGCCACGTGCTGCACATTGCTGCCAATCTCGATCACCTCGCCCCAGAGTTCGTGGCCCAGCGGCATCGGGATGTCCGGGCCCGTCAGCCCACCCATCGCCAGGTAACCCAGGTCGGAGCCGCAGATGCCGCACTCACGCACGCGCACCAGGACATCGTCGACGCCACAGTGCGGCGCCGCGACACG
>CAYGOX010000507.1:0-1996 GCA_964351485.1 uncultured Halioglobus sp. | reverse complement strand
ACACGGCGCGCATGGCCGATTCAAAATCCTGTACGCGGGGGTCGGGCGGCACCCAGCCGCTCTCCACGTGTAGCTCGGCCACCTCGCGGTAGTCCCGGCGGAAGACACCGAGCAGGTTCCTGCCAACGTAATAGAGGTCTTCGTCGGACAGGCTGCCTACGATCGCGCAGTCCACGCCAATGTAGGTTGGATCGGCCGGATCGGTGGCATCCACGAAAATGTTGCCCGGGTGCATGTCGGCGTGGAAGAAGCTGTCGCGAAACACCTGCGTGAAGAAAATTTCCACGCCGCGCTCACCGAGTAACTTGAGGTCGGTGCCTTTGGCATTCAGCGCCTCGATGTCGGTAACGGGAATGCCGGAGATCTTCTCCATTGTGAGCACTTCGTGGGAGGTGTAGTCCCAGTGCACCTGAGGCACATACAACAGCTTGCTGTCTTCAAAATTGCGTCGCAGCTGGCTGGTGTTGGCGGCTTCGCGCGCCAGGTCCAGCTCGTCCAGGATGACCAGTTCGTAGTCTGCCACCACTTCGACGGGCCGCAGGCGCTTGCCCTGCGGGATGTACCTCGCGACCAGCCTGGCCAGGGTGAGCATCAGGGCGATGTCCTGGCGAATGACCGACTCGATGTCCGGTCGCACGACTTTCACCACCACCGCTTCGCCAGTGTGCAGTGTGGCCTCATGTACCTGGGCCACGGACGCCGAGGCCATAGGTGTTGTCTCGAAGCTGGCATACAGCTCGCTGACCGGCTTGCCCAGGGACTTCTCGATGATGGCAATCGACTCTTCCTGCGGGAAAGCCGGCACATCGTCTTGTAGCCGCGCCAACTCGTCCGCGATGTCATCCGGCAGCAGGTCGCGGCGGGTCGAGAGCATCTGCCCGAATTTGATGAAGACCGGGCCGAGCTCTTCCAGGGCTTTGCGTACTCGCACGCCACGGGGCAGGTCCGGGGCGGTGTGCAGCCGCCAGGGGCCCAGAGCCAGCGCGGTGCGGGGCAGGGCGGGCAGGCGCTCGCTATCGACGAATTCGTCCAGGCGGTACTTGCCCACGGTGCGCAGGATTTTGATAAGGCGCATTACGCGGGACATGACCTAGGCGTCCCCGCCAAGTATGCGCTTGCGCAGGCGCTCGATGCGCGTGTCCAGCCGCTCGACGCGCTGTGCCAGTTCGCGCACGTCGCAGTAAAAATCCTCCAGCTCGAGGTTTGGCGGTGTGAGTCGCGCCTCCTCGTGGATAAATTCACTGAGCTGGCGCGTCAGGCTGCTTGCGGCCTGGCGCCCCCAGCTGAAGCCCTGGCGCAATACCTGCGCGAGCTGGTGTCCGGCCACGTCGCCGAGGGTGTCAACCAGCGGCGCCTCCCAGTCGATATCGACCGCGGCGAGGATTTTCTGCAGTTCGATCAGCGGGCCGCTCTCACCTTCGAGTTCCAGCCCGCCGTTGATCAGGGTTGCGGTGGGGTCGTCGCTGGCGGCCAGCGCCGTGAAGTCCGAAGCCTGGCCGCGCACGCGCGTGGTGACCGGCCCCTCGTGGCTGCCGGTAAGGCGCACACCGTCTGCGCCCGGGTGAAGATACACCTCGATGTCCGGCGCCGTGCAGTGCAGAGCGAAGACCTTGTCGTCGAGTGCGCCAAGTTGCGCGAGACTCTGCGGCGCCAGCCGCAGTGCGCGGTTGATGCCCGCTTCCAGCGCGGCGAGAGCCGCGGTGTGCAGCGTGGGGTCATGCGGCTGCGACATCTTATGCCTTGAAGCCGCGGTGCAGGGCGACCACACCGCCGGTCATGTCGTGGTAGTCGCAGTTGGTGAAGCCGGCGTTCTCCATCATGTCCTTCAGGGTGTCCTGGTCAGGGTGTACGCGGATGGACTCTGCCAGGTACTGGTAGCTGTCCGCGTCGTTGGTCACGAGCTTGCCGATACGCGGAATGATGTTGAACGAGTAGGCGTCGTAGGCGCGGCTCAGCAGTTCGCTGCGCGGCTTGGAGAACTCGAGCACGAGCAGGC
>CAYGOX010000506.1:0-2002 GCA_964351485.1 uncultured Halioglobus sp. | reverse complement strand
GCTCTGTCAGCTGGCGCCCGTTCGCGAGGTATTCGGCCTGGGCGACGAACGCCAGTGCCTGGCCGTCTTCGGGCACCTGCTCCAGCAGTCGCTCGTACACCTGGCGTGCACGCTCGTACTGCTGGCCGCCCATATAAAAGCGGCCGAGCAGCGCCATGTAGTGCAGATTGGACGGCCGGGCCTGCGAGCGGGCCTCGATATCCGCCATAAGCTGCGCGATTTGTGGCTGCGCGGTAGACTCGTCGTAGCTGGCCAGCCGCTGGGCAATCATCACGTCTGGCGCGGCGCCGAGCAGGACATACAGCCCACACGACAGGACCAGCACCACCGGCACCAGCAGCCAGGCGCGAAAACTCCGCGAGTAGGTAACAGCGGGGGGCGGATCGGCAGCGTCCTCGAGCAGCCGTAACTGGGCGTCCTCGCGCAGCGTTTCGTCGCCATCGCGCGCAAGCTCCGCCTCGCGCTGGCGATACCAGCGCAGGTTGGCCTGGGCGACGCTTTCGTCATCCTGCTCGAGCGAGCGCGGCGGCACCACGAACACCAGTGCGCCGAGGGCCAGCATCGCGGCGCACGCCACCAGGAACAGAGTCAAGAGTCGCGCTCCGAACGGCCCAGCAGTGCATCGAGTTGCTCGCGCTCGGCAGCACCGAGATGCGCATCTGATTCAGACGGTGCGCCGCGCTGGGTGCGCAAGGTGCGCAGCAGGACGACCAGGCCGATCACCAGCAGCAGTAACGGCGCAAACCACAGGATGGCCGTTGCTCCGCCAAACTTCGGACGGTAGCGCACGAACTCGCCATACCGCGCCACCATGTAGTCCAGTATTTCCTCGTCGGTTTCTCCCGCCTCGAGCTGCTGGTGCAACAGGCGTCGCAAATCCTGGGCGATCGGCGCATTGGAATCGGCGATATTCTGGTTCTGGCACTTGGGGCAGCGCAACTCCGCACTCAGCTGCTGGTAGCGCTGCTCGAGTTCGGGCGAACTGAACTGGTAGGTTTCAATTACCGCCGCGGCGGGCAGCGCCGCGCAACAGAGCGCGACCACGAGTAACAGGCGCGCAATCACGGCGTACCGGTCTCCGCATGCAGTTGCAGGTATAAGGGCTGCAGCGTGCGCGTCCAGACACGCTCATCCACCACGCCCACGTGGCGATAACGGATCACGCCGCGCGCGTCCACCAGGTAGGTTTCCGGTGCGCCGTACACGCCCAGGTCGACGCCGAGCGAGCCTTCGCGGTCCGCAATACTCAGGACATAGGGATCGCCCATCTCTCGCAGCCACTGCCCGGCGGCGGCGTCGTCATCCTTATAGTTGATGCCGTAAATGGGCACGCGCTCCTCGCGGGCCAGCTTCTCCAGGTAAGGATGCTCTACGCGGCAGGAAAAACACCAGGTGGCCCACACATTGAACAGGCTGACGCGCCCGATCACATCCTTTGTCTGCACCGTGTCGCTGGTGCCAAGCACATCGAGCGCAAATTGCGGCAGCGGTCGATCGATCAGCGCCGAGGGCAGCTCCGTTGGGTCGAGCGACAGACCGCGCATCAGGAATACGCCCAACAGCGCAAACAACACCAGCGGCACAAAAAACTTTGCCCTAGACCCCACGTGCAACCCCTTCCGGCACCGATGCGGCGACACACCGGGTCGCGCGGTAGCGTCGATCCAACACCGTGATAAAACCACCCAGCCCCATGAAAATAGCGCCCAGCCACATCCAGCGGACCATCGGCTTGTAGTGCAGGCGCATCGCCCAGGCGCCCTCCTCACCGATGGGCTCCCCCATTGCGACATACAGGTCGCGCATCAGGCCCGGGTCGATCGCCGCTTCGGTCATTCCCTGCCCCGAGGCGAGGTAGCGGCGTTTTTGCGGCGCCAGGTAGGCGATGCGCTCACCGTCAACGAAAACCTCCAGGCGAGCCTCGTCGGCCTGGTCGTTGGGGCCCCGAACTGGAGCGACCTCGAGGAAACGGAATTCGTACCCGGCAACAGTGTGCGAATCG
>CAYGOX010000505.1:0-2018 GCA_964351485.1 uncultured Halioglobus sp. | reverse complement strand
CGTCGTCGCCAATGGGGCTGGGGAATCGTGCGAATACGTCGCGCTCGTGCTCACTGCGCGCGGCGCTGTCGTCGCCTGCCTGGAAACGTTCGAGACGGTCATACACCAGCTGCATACTTTCGCCGTCCCACTCCTTCACCGGCGCGCCGTCAAATATCATCAGATGGAAGTCGCGAACGACCAGCGTATCGGGCGCACCGATCTTTGCCTTGAAATGCGCAAGGTTGCGACCGCGACGCCCGAGGTGCCAGTCGCGTTTGAAGCGCGCGATAAACTCGGGGTCGTTGAGCAGCGCAAGGCGCCCTTCGACGTCGTCATATTCCTTGGCGATCAGCTCGCAGGTGGACTCCAGCTCTTCGAACAGCGGTGACACAATGCCGTCGGACCACACTCGGAAGTTGGTGCCCAGCGCCTGGAAGTGAATGTTGCCCTTGAGCAAGGGGCTGTTCGCCAACGCCGCAAAGCCGAGGAAGCCCTTGTGCCCATTGGGCATGAGCACAAACTCCATTACCGACAGCGCAGACGTTTTCAGTGTCTTGCCGAACAGCCTGCCGCTGGTGAGCAGGAAGTAGAGAAAGGCCTTGGCGCGCTTTTCGATGATCGGCGTGGTCTGCCACACCCTGTCGCGCTCGCGCACGACCTTGAGCAGCCGTTTCATCTCGCCAAAGCTCGCAAACTGCGTTGGGATGCGCTTGTCCGTGTGCGGCGCGTTGGCAAGGTAATGGAAAGGCAGGCCGTCTGTGCTGAGGCCGAGATAGCCCTGGTCCATGGCCTGCCCAAGCAGGCGCTCCATCTCGGTGAGTTCGGCATCAGTCGGCTCACGACTGATACTGTCCTCAAGCCCCATCACCTCTACCCGGAGCATTGAGTGGGGCACGAAAGCGCCGATGTTGGGGCCCAGGGGAATGTCGTCGAAGTGATCCATGTAGTCGCCGGTGTTGTCCCACCGGACCGCGTCTACGCATTTGCGCAGCACCGACTTGGGAATATTCTCGACGCGCGTGAAACAGTCGACAATCGGGTTCTGTTCACCCTCCTGCTGCTTGCCGAAGCAGGTTCCCAGGCTGCAATTGCCCACGAGCACCGTGGTGGTACCGTGGCGCACAACCTCCGGCAGGCCGGGTTCGATATCCACCTCGAGGTCCAGGTGCGTATGGATATCCAGCATGCCCGGCAATAGCCACCGGCCCTGTGCATCGATGACCTCGGCAGCTGCGGCAGTCGGCAGTTCATCGCCGCGCGCGGCTATGCGACCACCGCGCAGCGCGATGTCCTGGCGCACGGGCGGTGTGCCCGTGCCGTCGAAAACAAGCGCATTAGTTATGAGGGTATCCCAGGCTGCGTCTGCCATGAACTGACTCCTTACCACGTGGCGTATAAGCTAGGAGAACACCGCCCGTTACTCTATGCTCGTGGGCGTGTCCCGTGAAGCGCCCCACTATAGCCAATCTTAAGGAGAACAGCGATTGCAGCCCCTGCCCTTTGACAACAGCTACGCGCGGCTGCCGTCGGCTTTTTTCACCGCGCTGGACCCCACCCCCGTGCAGGAGCCCGGCCCAATCCGCGTCAACCGTGAACTGGCGCAGGAACTCGGCCTGGATCCCGGGTGGCTCGCGTCAGCAGAAGGTACCGCCGTACTGGCGGGCAACGAGATTGCCGAGGGTTCCGAGCCCATCGCCACGGTGTACGCCGGACACCAGTTCGGCGGCTACAACCCGCAGTTGGGCGACGGCCGTGCGGTACTCCTGGGCGAGATCGTACGCGCCGACGGACAGCGCTTTGACCTGCAGCTGAAGGGCTCCGGCCCCACGCCCTACTCCCGCGGTGGCGACGGGCGCGCCCCGCTCGGGCCTGTGCTGCGCGAGTACATCGTCAGTGAAGCCATGCACGCGCTGGGCGTGCCCACCACGCGCAGCCTCGCCGCCGTGACCACCGGTGAACTCGTAGTCCGCGAGGGCTATCTTCCCGGCGCCGTGCTGGCGCGCGTGGCGAGCAGTCATATCCGCATCGGCACCTTT
>CAYGOX010000504.1:0-2053 GCA_964351485.1 uncultured Halioglobus sp. | reverse complement strand
TGGGGTGTGCTGGCCGGTTCGGGTGTCGCCACCGCCGCTGGACAGGGTACGGATAGTAGTAGGGGTAAACGGTGGCAGTTTCGTCAAAGTCGGCGGTGTCCTGCGATGCGCGTGCGGCGTATGACTGGGCCTCCAGTTGGCGCAGTTCCGCGCGGTGCTTTTCCCTGGCCATGCGATCAGCGACCATGCGGTCGGTGGTCTCACGCATGTCCTGGAGTCGCTGTGCTGTCGATTCGCTGGATGCCGCAGGCGGCACGTCGATCTCGACGGTCTCCACCCGCACATCACCCGACGGCAGGGTGTCCGAAAAACTGACCACGCCGCTTTCATCTATCGACCGGTAGACCGTTTCGGCGAACACCGGCAGACAGCACAGCAGTGAGAGCGCAGAAAACCAGTGATAGTGTCGTATTGGGTTCATGACCTGAAGTATAGATACCGGCACCGCCGTCAACAATCCTTTTCATCAGACGCCGCCTCGGGCAGCAGCAGGATGGCGCCGACGAAAAAGGCCAGCGCACCCAGCAGGGTGAAAAGCAGGGACAGTGCGGGGGCATCAACGTCTGCCGGGTGTGGTACAACGAATGCGAACAGCGCTGAAATCATAAAGAAAATACATCCCAACAAGTTCGCAAAGCTGATGCGCCATGACAGCAGGTGTGGCAACCAGGCCCAGTGGCGATGACAGGTTTCAATAAAGGCCAGGTAACCCGATACCAGGAAAAACACGGAGCCGACGACATCCGGCAACCAGATGGCGAAATCCTGCTGTCGCCAATTCAGCCCGTTGCAGAGGGCATCAAATGTATTGAGGTTAAACAACAGCGTGCCCGCAAACTGCAGTGCGCAACTCAGCCATCCAGCGTCAGCGGGATACCAGCCAAATAATTTGTAGCGATTGTCCCGGGGCTCAGCTGCCTGCGCCAGGCTGCCGGCATTGGCCGCCTGCGTCAATTGCAGCCAGGCCGCTGTGGTGAACGGGATCGACCCGAGAAAGAATACGCGGTTGACCTGCTCGCTGCTGAGGGACCAGCGCGCGGCGAGGTCAGGCAGCAGGCTCATTATCGAGCCCAGTGCAAACAGGGCGGCGCCCAGCGCGAACACCGCGCCGATCCACCAGTTCAGGCGTATTGGCAGCCAGAGTCCATGGGGCAGGGACTGGCGGACATCGGCCCAGGTGCGCTCGCCGCGCAGGCCCTTGCGGTGATGCCGCGAGTGCAGCTCTGTTAGCGAGCCATCGGGGTTGTGCAGTTGACGGCGCGTGACGAAAGGCCAGGCACCGCTCGATGTGTTCTGTGCTGAACCGGTAATGCGCCGGACTCAGTGATGGAAGCCGGACGCTTCCGAGGCAGCGAGTGTGGCATGTACCGGGTGTTTGTCGAAAAAATCCATTGCATTCTGGATGTCTGCCAGCAGCAGGGAGGCCAGGTCGCGACTGACGCCGTGTCGCACCAGGATACGCTGCACCACGATCGACTCGCAATTGGATGGCAGTGAGTAGGCGGGTACCTGCCAGCCACGAGCGCGCAGCCGGTTCGCCAGATCGTAGAGATTGTAGCCCGGGTCCTCGCCCGGTTTTATTCGCCAGCACAGGGATGGG
Organism: uncultured Halioglobus sp.; assembly: GCA_964351485.1. Classification (GTDB taxonomy): domain Bacteria; phylum Pseudomonadota; class Gammaproteobacteria; order Pseudomonadales; family Halieaceae; genus Marimicrobium. Next base: position 453 of record CAYGOX010000504.1, on the reverse strand, counting down.
ATGCCGCGATCCCTGGCGCCGTCATAGAGCAGCTCAAACGGGCCCATCCGGGCGACTTCAGCGGCGAGGAATTGCGCCGTGTCGTAGCACGCCGTGTGTATCCTGCGATACCCCTCGGTGCCCAGACGCAGGAAATTGTAGTACTGGCAGGCGACCTGTCCACCGGGGCGGGAGAAATTGAGCGCGATGTCGCGCATATTTCCGCCCAGATAATTTACCCAGAAAATCAGCTCTTCCGGCAGGTCCTGTGCCTCGCGCCAGATTACCCAGCCCACGCCCAGTGGAGCCAGTCCGAATTTGTGTCCGGAGGCGTTGATGGATTTCACCCGTGGCAGGCGAAAATCCCACTCCAGTTCCGGTGAGCAAAACGGGGCGAGGAACCCCCCGCTGGCGCCGTCGACATGAATGGGGATATCCAGCCCGGTATCCCGCTGCAACTGGTCCAGGGCGTTG
>CAYGOX010000503.1:0-2055 GCA_964351485.1 uncultured Halioglobus sp. | reverse complement strand
CAAGATGGAAGGCGGCACCTGGCTCAGCGAAACGATCAGTAACCTCGTGGAACGCGGCATTCCCGTCTGCGCCCACCTTGGCCTGACCCCGCAATCGGTCAATACCTTCGGCGGCTTCAAGGTGCAGGGACGGACGCCCAAGGAAGCCAAGTCGATCCTGGCCGATGCCGTGGAAATCCAGGACGCCGGCGCCGCCCTGCTGGTCCTGGAATGTGTCCCTGCCCACCTGGCGACCGACATCAGCGAGAAGCTGGACATCCCCGTGATCGGGATCGGCGCCGGTGCCGGCACCGACGCGCAGGTGCTGGTCATGCACGACCTGCTGGGCCTGTCCCAGCACACCGCCCGATTCGTGCAGAATTTCATGGAGGGCCAGAGCACCATCGCCGACGGCCTGAAAGCCTTCGTCCAGGCGGTCAAATCCGGCCAATATCCGAAAGACGAACACACCTACACCTGATTTGAGGCGGCCAGCACCCCAAATTGATCAATAAATGATCAATCGGGGTTGTTTCTTTGTAACACGACCCTCATCACAGATTTGCTTCTTTTCGTAACAATCAACGTGAATTTTTCCTAAAATTCCATTGCTGACCCCACGACCTTGGGGCATACTGCGTCGGCTTCGCGGGTAGAGCAGGCTCGCCGGGCACAGACACGAGGCCGAACCAATACGGTCGCGGTAGCAGGACCACTGCTTTAGCGTCACCATTCCAGCGCAAAGGGAACCGGTAGATATGCGAACTTACAGCGGCAATACCCAACTCAAGAACGCATTGCAGACATTTCGCAATGCAGGCAAGACCATCGGCTTCGTCCCCACGATGGGCAACCTCCACGAAGGCCACCTCGACCTGGTCCGCAAGGCCCGTTCAGTCTGCGATACGGTCGTGGTCAGTATCTTCGTCAACCCGCTGCAGTTTGGCGCCAATGAAGACCTGGACGCCTACCCCAGGACACTCGCCGCCGACAAGGAAAAGCTGTTCAAGGAACAGGTCGACGTGCTGTTCACCCCCGAGGTGGAGGGCATCTACCCCGAGGGCATGCAGGCACAGACCATCGTGCACGTACCCGAACTGGGCGACACACTGTGTGGCTCCAGCCGTCCCGGTCACTTCGACGGTGTGACCACCATCGTCAGCAAGCTTTTCAACATCGTACAGCCCGACGTCGCGGTATTCGGCGAGAAAGATTTCCAGCAACTGTCGATTGTGCGCAAGATGGTCACCGACCTGTGCATGCCGGTGCAGATCATCGGCGTGGCGACCACCCGCGACGAAGACGGCCTGGCCAAGAGTTCACGCAACGGTTACCTCTCGCTCGATGAGCGCCGCATCGCCCCCGTGCTGCACCAGACACTCAACAGCTGCCGCGAGGCGATCGCCTGCGGCTTCGACAACTTCCTCCAGCTCGAGTCACACGCCCGCATGCGCCTGCTGCAGGCCGGTTTCGAACCGGACTACTTCGCCATCCGCGATGCGCGGACGCTGCTGCCGGTCACCGAGGACACCGAGGAAATCGCGATCCTAGCCGCCGCGCGACTGGGCTCGACGCGCCTGATCGACAACGTCCGCCTGGCCCTCAACCCGGTCTCAGACTGGGGCATCCTCGCCGGCGGACGCTAAGCCAGACCATCCGTACACGCGCAGGCCCATCGCTTGCGCTTACCCCTCCGGGCAGTATCATCACCTTCTCTGCACGAGCATAAGGTAATGACCCGCGATGTCCGAGTTCCCGACCCGACCCGTCCCCGAAAACTTTAGCAACGCCCACATCGACGATGCCGCCTACCAGGCCCTGTACCAGCGCTCACTGGAAGATCCCGCCGGCTTCTGGGGTGAGATGGCCAACGCGTTCCTGTCCTGGGATGCGCCGTGGCGCGACGTCGTAGAATTCGATTTCACCCAGGGCAAAGCCCAGTGGTTCGAGGGCGGGCGGCTCAACGTCAGTTACAACTGCATCGATCGTCACCTGCCGGCGCGCGCCAACCAGACCGCGCTGATCTGGGAGGGCGACGACCCCGCCGACAGCAAGCACATCAGCTACGGCGAGCTA
>CAYGOX010000502.1:0-2055 GCA_964351485.1 uncultured Halioglobus sp. | reverse complement strand
TCTCGATGATGTCGCCCATGTTGAGCTGGTCGACCGGCGCCTCGAAGACCAGTGCGCCGGCGTCTTCCATGGTGTTGTAGAAAATCGGTGCGACGTTGTTGCCGATACAGATACCGCCGCTGCGCTTGTTGGGCACGCCCTCGATGTCCTCACCGAAGAACCACAGCACGGAGTTGGTCGCGGATTTGCGCGAGGAGCCTGTGCCGACCACGTCGCCGACGAAGGCCACGGGCAGGCCCTTGCTCTTGATGTCCTCGATCTGCTTCATGGGGCCGCGCACGCCGTGCTCCTCGGGCTCGAGGCCGTCGCGGGTCATCTTGTACATGGCCAGCGCGTGCAGCGGGATGTCGGGACGCGACCAGGCGTCCGGGGCGGGGGAGAGGTCGTCCGTGTTGGTTTCGCCGGTCACCTTGAAGACTGCGGTCTTGATCGACTCGGGCACGGCGGGCTCGTCGGTGAACCACTCGCCATCGGCCCAGGACTGCATGACTGCCTTGGCGTTGGCGTTGCCGTTTTCGGCCAGCTCGGCGACATCGTGGAAGGCGTCGAACATCAGCAGTGTGTGCTTGAGCTGCGCGGCGGCGAGGGCGCCGAGCGCGTCGTCCTTGAGCAGTTCCACCAGCGTTGCGATGTTGTAACCGCCGTGCATTTTACCCAGCAGTTCAACGGCCGCCGCGCTGTCGATCAGCGGGCTGGTGGCCTCGCCCTTGGCGATGGCCGAGAGAAAGCCGGCCTTGACGTACGCCGCCTCGTCCACGCCGGGGGGCACGCGGTTGGTGATCAGGTCGAGCAGGAATGCCTCTTCGCCCGCGGGCGGGTTTTTCAAAAGTTCCACCAGGTCGGCGACCTGGTCGGCCTGCAGCGGTTTGGCGGGAATGTTCATGGCGGCGCGTTCCGCCGCGTGCTCGCGGTAGGCTTCTAACACTCTTGTACTCCTCGTACTGGTAGCCACTGGCACAGGGTGCCAGCGGGCAAAAACAGGGGTCTGAAATCGGCGCGAAGTATACCGCAGGGGAGGGTTCAGTGTCATTGGAGAACCCCCAATATCGTGCATTCATCCAGGTGATGCCTTACACTCGCCGATCGAGAAAGCCCGCGAGATTCCCTGCCCGAAATGCGTTCTGACCATGCTCGATCAACCCGTTAAAACCCCCTGTATCGGTGTCTGTTCGACGGGAATCGGGGACAGCGTCTGTCGCGGGTGCAAGCGTTTCAGTCACGAGGTTATTCACTGGAACGGCTACTCTCGGGCGCAGAAACAGATCATCGATGATCGCCTGTCGGGTTTTCTCGCCCAGTGCGTTGGCAATATCCTGCAGGTGACCGATGCGGCCCTGCTGCGTTGGCAGCTCGATGTCCAGCAGGTGCGCTACGTGGCCAGCCACGATCCGCACTGCTGGGCCTTCAGTCTGCTCAAGGCGGGTGCGCAGCAGATCGAAGAACCCGCCGAGTATGGTTTTGTCATCGACCTGCGCTATCGCGACCAGCCCCTCACCGCGTTGCGCGACCTCATCGACCAGCAGTTTTACGCTCTGTCCGAGGCCCACTACCAACGCTACATGCTCACCCCCGACCTGTTCGAGGGCGAGCGGGCGGATGCCGGCTGAATCACGCATGAGCAAGGCGGTCGATCTTTCCCCTATTCGCGAGTTTCTGCCCTGTGCCACCCCCGAGCGCTGGATCGAGGGCGCGCTGGGGTCGCTCGATACCCTGCTGGTCGATCACGCCAACTGCGAGAAGAAAGCGGCCTCGACCGCGCTTAATCTCATGTATCGCTACGTCGAGCACCCGCAATTGCTGGGCAAGTTGTCGCGGCTGGCCAGGGAGGAGCTGAGGCACTTCGAGCAGGTCCTGGCGATCATGGAGGCGCGGGGCGTGGCTTATCCGCAGCTATCCGCCTCGCGCTACGCCGGCAAGCTGCACGAACAGGTGCGCAAGCGCGAGCCCGGGCGGCTGGTCGATATCCTGATAGTGGGCGCGTTGATTGAGGCGCGCTCCTGCGAGCGCTTCGCGGCGCTGGTTCCGCACCTGGACGAGCCGCTGGCGTCGTTTTAC
>CAYGOX010000501.1:423-2068 GCA_964351485.1 uncultured Halioglobus sp. | reverse complement strand
TTGCTGCTCTGAACACCAAGGCCTGCGGCAAATACGCTTCCGATCACCTGCACCACTGACAGGCGACTCTCCTGCTCAGCAGGGGGCTGCCCCGGCTCCTCGTTACGCGGCGCCTCGGCAGCGCCTGTTTTATTTGTCGACTCAGTCAAGGTTGGACCTCAGCCAGCGTGTCATTGTTTCTGTATCCATGGATTTACGGCCAGCCAGGTCTTCGAGCTGGTCCTGCCCGATTTTGCCCACGGCGAAATACTGCGCATCCGGGTGTGAATAGTAAAAACCGCTGACCGACGACGCCGGGTTCATGGCGAAGCTGTCCGTCAGGCTGACACCGGTCTGGGCCTGGGCATCGAGCAGTTCGAAGAGCGTTGCTTTCTCGGTGTGGTCGGGACACGCGGGGTATCCCGGTGCCGGCCGGATGCCCCGGTAGCGTTCCCGGATCAGGTCCGTATTGCTCAGCTGCTCGTCTGCGGCGTAGCCCCACAGCTCGGTGCGGACTTTGCGATGCATGTATTCGGCGAACGATTCCGCCAGCCGGTCCGCCAATGCCTTGAGCATGATGCTGCTGTAGTCGTCGTGCTCGGCCTCGTACTGTGCAGCCAGCGCGTCAACGCCAAGCCCGGTTGTGACGCAGAACCCGCCGATGTAATCGGCCACCTGCGCATCGGCTGGCGCGATGTAATCGGCCAGGCTTAGGTTGGGCTTACCACCGGGCTTTTCGCCCTGCTGCCGCAGGTGGTGCAGGGTGGCGATCCTGTCGGTGCGCGCCTCATCGGCGAACACCGCGATATCGTCGGCCCCTTCGCGCGCAGCCGGCCAGAAACCGATAACGGCGCGTGCCGTCAGCTGCTTTTGCTCGATCAGCGATGTCAGCATGGCCTGGGCATCATTGAACAGGTCGCGCGCCTGTTCGCCCACCACCTCGTCTTCGAGGATGTCCGGGTATTTGCCACTCAGTTCCCAGGTGATGAAGAAGGGTGTCCAGTCGATGGTCTCGACCAGTTCCTCGAGCGGAAAATCGTCGAAGGTCCGGGTGCCGATAAACGCGGGTTTCGGCGGCGTGTAGTTTTGCCAGTCCATATCCGGGGCGTTGGCCACGGCCTCGACGTAGCTCAGCCGGCGAACCTTCGGCTCGCGCCCGGCGATGCGCTCGCGGACCTGTTCGTAATCGGCGTTCAACTGGTCGACGTAACCGGCCTTGTTATCGCCCATCAGTTGCGTGGCGACCGCGACACTGCTTGAAGCATCGGGCACATAGACCACGGCATCGTTTGCGTAGTGCGGATCGATTTTCACCGCGGTATGCGCCTTGGACGTGGTCGCTCCGCCGATCAGCAGCGGGACGTTGAAGTCCTGTCGCTGCATTTCGGCGGCGACGTTGGCCATTTCTTCGAGGGAAGGCGTGATCAAGCCGCTCAGGCCGATAATGTCCACGTTGTGCTCGCGCGCGGCCTCGAGGATCGTTTCACCGGGCACCATGACACCCAGGTCGATCACCTCGAAGTTGTTGCACTGCAGGACAACCCCGACAATATTCTTGCCGATGTCGTGGACGTCACCCTTCACCGTCGCCATGAGAATCTTGCCATTGCTGGCGCTGCTGCCGTCCTTCTCTTCTTCGATAAACGGCTGCAGGTGGGCCACGGCC
>CAYGOX010000501.1:0-413 GCA_964351485.1 uncultured Halioglobus sp. | reverse complement strand
GCAGGAACATTTTGGCATCACCGAACAGGTCGCCGACCACGTTCATGCCGTCCATCAACGGCCCCTCGATAACCTCGATCGGGCGGTCGTATAGCTGGCGGGCTTCCTCGGCGTCCTCGACGATCCAGGTGTTGATACCCTTGACCAGGCCGTGTTCCAGGCGCTTTTGCACCGACTGTTCGCGCCAGCTCAAATCTTCCTTGCGCGCTTCGGTGCCGCCGCTGTCCCGGTAGCGCTCGGCGATTTCCAGCAGGCGCTCTGTGGCGTCGTCGCGGCGATTGAGGATCACGTCTTCCACCGCGTCGCGCAGGTCGGTATCGAGGTCGTCATAGACCGCGAGCTGGCCTGCGTTCACGATGCCCATGTCCATGCCGGCCTTGATGGCGTGGTAGAGGAGTACCGAGTGAAGGGCC
>CAYGOX010000500.1:1610-2070 GCA_964351485.1 uncultured Halioglobus sp. | reverse complement strand
CTCGGCGTCGCGGTGGTTGGTGGGCTCGTCCAGCAGGATCATGTCGGGGTTGGACAACAGCAGGCGGCACAGCGCGACGCGGCGGCGCTCACCGCCGGACAGCGTGTTGACGTCGGCGTCCCAGGGCGGCAGGCGCAGGGCGTCGGCGGCCACTTCCAGCTTGTGGTCCAGGTTGTGTGCATCGGTGGCCTGGATGATGTCCTCCAGCCGCGCCTGCTCTTTGGCCAGCGCATCGAAATCGGCATCCGGTTCGGCGTAGTCCGCGTACACCTTCTCAAGTCCGGCCAGGGCATCGAGCGCTTCCTGAACGCCTTCCTCGACGTTGCCGCGCACATCCTTGTCGGGGTCGAGCTGCGGCTCCTGCGGCAGGTAGCCAATCTTGATACCCGGCTGCGGGCGCGCCTCACCGAGAATATCGGTGTCGATACCGGCCATGATGCGCAGGAGGGTGGACTTGCCG
>CAYGOX010000500.1:602-1600 GCA_964351485.1 uncultured Halioglobus sp. | reverse complement strand
CCGACCCGGTTCATGGTGTAGACGTATTGAGCCATGGTTACCTGTACCTGTGTGTGTAGCGTGAAGGCGGAAATTTCAGAGCGCGCGATTCTAGCAGAAAAGCCCGCCACAGGGGGGCTGGAGGGCGATTTATACCCTTATATGCACGGCGCCTTTGGGGTAGAATGCGCCGCTTTCCAGCGCGGTGGTAACAGGCCGGGCGAACGTGGCACGGGAGGTCCAGCATGTTTGATTCCAACATGACAATTGAAGGGTTCGACGATGAAATTTTCGCCGCTATCGGCGAGGAGGAGCGTCGGCAGGAAGAGCACATCGAACTGATTGCGTCGGAGAACTACGCCAGCCCGCGGGTCATGCAGGCGCAGGGTACCGCGCTGACCAACAAATACGCGGAGGGGTATCCCGGCAAGCGTTACTACGGCGGCTGCGAATTCGTCGACAAGGCGGAAGAACTGGCCATCGAGCGCGCCAAGGCGCTGTTCGGCGCGGCCTACGCCAACGTCCAGCCACACTCGGGTTCCCAGGCCAACTCGGCGGTGTACCTGGCGCTGTGCTCGCCCGGCGATACCGTGCTCGGTATGAGCCTGGCGGACGGCGGGCACCTTACGCACGGTGCCAAGCCCAACTTCTCCGGCAAGATGTACAACGCGGTGCAGTATGGCCTGAATGCCGAGACCGGCGAGGTGGATTACGACCAGGTTGAGGCGCTGGCGCTGGAGCACAAACCGAAGATGATCGTGGCGGGCTTCTCGGCCTACTCGCAGATCATGGATTGGGCCCGGTTCCGCGAAATTGCCGACAAGGTCGGCGCATACCTGCTGGTCGACATGGCGCACGTCGCCGGACTCGTCGCCGCCGGTGTCTACCCCAACCCCGTACCGCACGCGGACGTGGTCACCTCGACTACCCACAAGACGCTGCGCGGACCCCGTGGCGGCATCATCCTGGCGCGCGAGAACGAGGAATTGCAAAAGAAATTCAACTCGGCGGTCTTCCCC
>CAYGOX010000500.1:0-592 GCA_964351485.1 uncultured Halioglobus sp. | reverse complement strand
GGGCGGACCGCTGATGCACGTCATCGCCGCAAAGGCGGTGTCGTTCAAGGAGGCCCAGAGCCCCGAGTTCGTCGAGTACCAGAGGCAGGTTGTCCGCAACGCCAAGGCCATGGCCGGTGCGTTTCTCGAGCGCGGCATCGACATCGTGTCCGGTGGCACGGAGAACCACCTCATGCTGGTGAACCTCATCGGCAAGCCCTATACCGGCAAAGATGCAGACGCGGCGCTGGGCCAGGCCAATATCACTGTGAACAAGAATGCCGTGCCCAATGATCCCCAGTCACCGTTTGTGACGTCCGGGCTGCGGGTCGGCACGCCGGCCATCACCACGCGCGGCTTTAAAGAGGCGGAAACGATCGAGCTGACCGGTTGGATGTGCGACGTGCTCGAATCGCTGGAAAACGGTAATTCCGAGCAGGTCATCGCCGAGGTGAAGGAGAAGGTGCTGGCTATTTGCGCGCGTTTTCCGGTTTACGGATAGGTCTTTTTCCGCTGCCGCGCATACCCTGAATGAGTAACGAGGCAGGGGAAGAAACATGTTAGTATTCAGCGACTTAAAGGAAGAGTAGTGCCCATGCACTGCCCGTTTTGT
>CAYGOX010000499.1:1261-2074 GCA_964351485.1 uncultured Halioglobus sp. | reverse complement strand
AAACAGCCACAACCCACCGTAGAACAACATCACGCTGGAAGTGAAATCCACTGTCGCCAACGCTGCAAATACGAAAGCAATACCCAGCAGGAACATCTGCTGCAGTCGCCCTCCTCTCTCCGCCACTATCATCAGCGGCACCATCCCGAGCAGAGACAACAGCAACACCGGCAGATACACCATCCAGTGGTGCTCCCGGCCGACACCGTAGGACTGCTCCAACAGCCCGGGAAGCACCAGGAAACTGGCAGTGAGGATAAAATGCAGCACGAACACGCCGAAGTCGAGTCGCAGCAGTACCGAATTGCCGAGTACACGGCTTATCAACCCCAACTTCGTCCCCGTTTCGCTATGCTCTACGCTGCCCAGCGGGGATGGCAGGCGCGGAAGGCACCAGCAGCAACACGATAGCGATGCCGACCAACGCCAGTGCCGTGGTAAACCAGAACACCAGGGGCAGGCCGCCGAAGGACGCCACCACAGGGCCCAGCACCAGTGCCACCGCGAATGACAGGCCGATACTCATACCCACTGCCGCCATCGCCTTGGTGCGCTGCTCCTCGCGCGTCAGGTCCGCCACCAGCGCCATCACGGTGCTGGCAATAGCACCGGCGCCCTGCAGCGTGCGGCCCAGGATAATGCCCCCGATACTGTCCGACATGGCGGCAATCACACTGCCGAGGGCAAACATCAGCAACCCGGCGATAATCACCGGTTTGCGCCCGATCTGGTCCGACAGCCAACCCAGCGGGATCTGCAGCAACGCCTGGGTAAGGCCATACATACCGAGCGCGAGCCCGATCAGGGCCGGGG
>CAYGOX010000499.1:0-1251 GCA_964351485.1 uncultured Halioglobus sp. | reverse complement strand
CCGGGGTCGAGCCGGGCAGATCGGCTGCATACAGTGCCAGCAGTGGCAGCACCATAAACAGGCCCAGCATCCTGAAACAGTAAAGCAGCGCCAGCGAGCCTACCGAGCGACGCTCCTGCGCTGTCATGGGGTTTTCAGTTATCACAAAGGGTTATTTCACCGGAAAGTCGCAGGAAAAACAGCGTGGAATGGTACCAGTTCCGGCACGGTGGGGACACTGCACAGGCCCAATGGATGAAATAAAAGCACGGACTCTGCCACGCGAGCGACTAAAGGCATATACTGTTCGGTTTCGGTTTTAACGCCGCACCAGAGGCATTATGGACACCATCCAAGTACGCGGGGCACGCACCCACAACCTTAAAAACATTGATCTCGACATCCCTCGAGACAAACTGGTCGTCATCACTGGCCTGTCCGGTTCGGGCAAGTCCTCACTCGCGTTCGATACACTCTACGCCGAGGGACAACGCCGCTATGTAGAATCCCTGTCTACCTATGCCCGGCAGTTTCTGTCGCTGATGGAGAAGCCCGATATGGATCATATCGAGGGGCTGTCACCGGCCATCTCCATCGAGCAAAAATCGACCTCACACAACCCCAGGTCCACCGTCGGCACCATCACTGAGATCTACGACTACCTGCGACTCCTGTACGCGCGGGTGGGTGAGCCCCGCTGTCCGGAACACGGCTTGAATTTGCAGGCCCAGACCGTCAGCCAGATGGTGGATGCGGTACTGGCCCTGCCTGAAGATACGAAGCTGATGCTCCTTGCGCCCGTGGTGCGCGATCGGAAGGGGGAGCACCTGCATGTGCTGGAAGAACTGAGAGCCAGCGGTTTTGTTCGTGCGCGTATCGATGGCATCGTCACGGATCTCGACGATGCACCACTGCTGGACAAGAAAAAGAAACACCGTATCGAGGTCGTCGTCGACCGCTTCAAGGTGCGCGACGATCTCGGCATCCGCCTGGCCGAGTCCTTTGAAACCGCCCTGTCACTCACCGACGGCCTGGCCTCCATCAGCTACATGGACAAAAACGCCGGTGACATGAGTTTCTCGGCCCGCTTTGCGTGCCCGGAGTGCGGCCACAGTATCGACGAACTGGAACCGAGGATGTTTTCCTTCAACAATCCGGCGGGGGCCTGCAGCGGCTGCGACGGACTTGGCGTGAAACAGTATTTTGACGAGGACCGGCTGGTGCTATTCCCCGAATCGAGCCTGGCGGAGGGAGCCATCAGGGGCTGGGACC
>CAYGOX010000498.1:0-2092 GCA_964351485.1 uncultured Halioglobus sp. | reverse complement strand
CGCCCAATATCGAGATTTTCACCCACCGGATGGCGGTTGACGTGGTGGTGACCCACGGTCGCTGCCAGGGCGCCTATATCCTCGACCAGCGCACCGGCCACGTCGACCTGTTCGAGGCCCGCGCGGTTGTCCTGGCCACCGGCGGCGCCAGCAAGGCGTACCTGTATACCAGCAATCCCGACGGCGCCAGCGGTGACGGCATCGCCATGGCCTGGCGTGCCGGGGCGCGCGTGGCCAACCTCGAGTTCAACCAGTTCCACCCGACCTGCCTGTACCACCCCCAGGCCAAGTCGTTCCTGATCACCGAGGCCATTCGCGGCGAAGGCGGCCTGCTGAAGCTGCCCGACGGCGAGCGCTTCATGCACCGGTTCGACGAACGCGCCGAACTGGCACCGCGCGACGTCGTGGCGCGCGCTATCGACCATGAGATGAAACGCCTGGGTATCGACTGTGTCTTCCTGGATATCTCGCATAAGTCGCGGGAGTTCCTGGGCAGTCATTTCCCGACCATCATGGCGCGCTGCCTGGAGTACGGCATCGACATCGCCGAGGAACCCATTCCCGTGGTCCCCGCGGCCCACTACACCTGCGGCGGCATCATCGTCAACAACGACAGCCAGACAGATATCGAAGGCCTCTACGCGGTGGGCGAGGCCTCCTGCACCGGCCTGCACGGCGCCAATCGCATGGCCAGTAATTCACTGCTCGAATGCGTGGTCTACGCCGAGGCCGCAGCGCGTCATATCCACGCCACGATCGACAGCGCGCCGCAGCCGGCTGGCGCCCCGCCCTGGGACGAGAGCCAGGTCACCGACTCTGACGAAGACGTGGTCATTTCACACAACTGGGATGAATTGCGCCGCTTCATGTGGGACTACGTCGGCATCGTGCGCACCAACAAGCGACTGCAGCGCGCCCTGCATCGGGTAAATCTGCTGCAGCGGGAGATCGCCGAGTACTACGGCAATTACAAGGTGGGCAACGACCTGCTGGAGCTACGAAACCTCGCGATGGTCGCGCAACTCATGATCGAGTGCGCCATCGAGCGCAAGGAAAGTCGCGGCCTGCACTACACACTCGATTACCCGGACCTGCTCGACGAGGCCCGGGACACCGTGCTGACACCCGACAACTCCCCCCTGCGCTAACACGGTTCGCGCCTTCTAGAGACAGCCTTCAAGGCGCAGCCGAACGCGCAGGCGACGCAGGTTCGCGGCAGCGTTACGGCCACCGAGCGTGTGAATCAACAGGCACCGGGCGAAGTGCCGGTCGGACGAGTAGCCCACCAGCGTCAGAAAGACCACACCACCCAGCGCGGTAGTGTGCGATGTGGGCCGGACGTCTTGCCAGCCCTGTGATGTCCGTACCTGCCAGCTGCCGCCGGACCAGAGTAGATCAAGCACACGTTGCCAGCGCCGGTACTGATTGGCGATCACCAGTAAACCAACACCCAACACCCCTGCTGCGAAACCCGTACGGCCCTGGCTGGCCAGCAGGCAAAATGCCGCCGCGCAAAAGCCACAGCCGATCAGGCAGGCGGGAACGAACGCGTCATGCGGGACCAGGTGCAGCGCGGGCGAATTGGAGTATCTGTTTAACAATGTTCGCCAGCTCCGCGTCGTCGACGACCTCGCGCTGTAACATCCAGCCAAACAACTCCTGGTCCTCGCAGGCCATCAACCGCGCAAAGGTCTCACGATCCTGCGCGTCCAGTTGCGGGTAGCGCTCGCGCACGAAGGGCTCAAGCAGCAAATCGATCGAACGCTGCTGACAGCAGCCGGCGCAGGCCCTATCATGGCGGACCCGTGATACAGGGAGGACATCCGGTTGGCCGCTCACTACTGCGTACTTGAGAAAGACGCGCTCCTGCATATCGTCGGTCCCGATACGCTGAAATTTCTCCAGGGTCAGACAACCTGCGACACAGACACGGTCACCGACACGCGCGCGGCGCCCGGGGCGTACTGCACGCCACAGGGGCGCGTGGTCTGCGATTTCCTGCTGAGCAAGCTCGGCGACTCCCACTACGCCCTGCGCATGCGGCGCGAGATCATCGCCACGCAACTCGCCAACGAGGCGATCAATCGCGGCG
>CAYGOX010000497.1:0-2095 GCA_964351485.1 uncultured Halioglobus sp. | reverse complement strand
CCCGGTGACAAAGTGTTGTGCGTGTGCTTCCCAGTCGATATCCGGGTAAGCAGAAAGGTGGGCATTGTAGTTGCCCACCGCGCCGTTGATCTTGCCCAGGAAGGGGACCTGGAACACCTGGTCGCGCTGGCGGTCGAGCCGGGCGACGACGTTGGCGATTTCCTTGCCCATGGTCGTGGGGCTGGCCGTCTGCCCATGGGTGCGGGACAGCATGGGAACGTCAGCCGCGTCCTGCGCCAGCGCCGCCAGGGCATCGATAATGGCGGACATGGCAGGCGCCAGGACATCGTTCATGCCGTCGCGCAGCATCAGCGCGTGCGACAGGTTGTTGATGTCCTCAGACGTGCAGGCGAAATGCACAAACTCGCCGATCGCCTCCAGTTCGGCGTTGCCGTCAAACTGCTCCTTGATGAAGTACTCGACGGCTTTGACGTCGTGATTGGTGGTCGCCTCGATCGCCTTGACCCGTTCTGCCTGGGCCTGGCCGAAACTGTCAGCAATGGCTTCCAGCTGTGCGTTGGCGGCCTCGGACAGGGGTGGTACTTCAGTGATGGCCGGGTGCGCGGCGAGGCTCTGCAGCCAGCGGATTTCGACCAGCACACGGCGCTTGATCAGCCCGAATTCACTGAATACGTCGCGCAGGGCGGCGGTCTTGCTGCCGTAGCGGCCATCGATAGGGGAAACGGCCGAGAGTGCCGACAGGTCCATGCAGGTCTCCAGAAAGCGAAAGGCTGGGAGTTTACACCACGCTCAGACTGCGCGACAGGTGCTGCGCGCACTGCAGCACCTTCCGGCGCCGGAAAATCAGCTGCCAGCGGCGGCCGCCCAGCTGGTGCCAGAGAAACGCCGCGCGCACGCCGCTGAGCAGGGTCGCGCGGATGATGTCGGCGTTCTGGCTGTTTTCCAGATGCGTGGCGCTGCCAGTCACCCGGATGCGGAATTTCAATTGGCTCAGCGTATCCTGGTAAATCCCCGACACGCTGTGACAGACGCCCTTGATGTCTGAGGAGAAGTGTTCGGCCTTGAAGCTGGTGTGCTCAAGGCGCGAGCGCACGACAGCCATCATCTGCGCGTCGCTGGCAAAGCGTCGCTCCAGGTAGAGCAGGCTGAGAAAGTAGCGCGCCACCTCCTGGTTTTCCTGCGACTGTCGATTGGCCATCAGACTGGCGAGATTGTGCAGCCCGAGTTTGACGCCGCCCAGCCCACCGTAGATTTCCTGTGCCTGATCCTGGTCGAAGACGAACAGGCTGTGAATGGAAGGCTCGAGAAATTCGAGCGGGTAGGAGCCGGTCTTGGAGACCTGGTCGACAAGCCGCGCCGCCTGGGCGACCCCGGCCAGGGCGATGGTCTGTTGTTCCAGCCAGGAGGCGTGTGTGTTGCTCATTGGCCGGTGACCGCCGCTTCGATGACGCCGCCGCCGAGGCAGCATTCCTGATCGTAAAACACGACCGACTGACCCGGTGTCACCGCGCGCTGGGGTGTTTCGAAATCCACGCGGAATCCGGATGCGGTGGTGCTGACCGTGCAGGGCTGGTCCGCCTGGCGGTAGCGGATTTTGGCTGTGCAGCGCAGGGGCAGGGCGGGGGCCTGTCCGGCGACCCAGAAAATACGACTGACCAGCAGGCTGTCGCGAAACAGCGCGGGGTGATCGTTGCCCTGTGCGACCAGCAGGATGTTGTTGTCCAGATCCTTGTCGACGACATACCAGGGCTCGTCGGCGTGGTTGGCCAGGCCGCCGATGCCCAGGCCCTGGCGTTGGCCGATGGTGTGGTACATCAACCCCTGGTGTGTGCCCAGGTGTTCCCCGTCGAGACTGTGAATGGGTCCGGGCTGTGCCGGCAGGTAGCGCCTGAGGAAATCGGCGAACCGACGCTCCCCGATAAAGCAGATACCGGTTGAATCCTTTTTGCGTGCAGTGGCCAGCTCGTGTTGCAGGGCAATGTCCCGAACCTGGGGTTTCTCGATCTCGCCGACCGGAAACAGCGTCTTGTCCAGTTCGTCGTGACCCACGGCGTGCAGGAAGTAGCTCTGGTCCTTGTTGTTGTCCAGCCCCTTGAGCAGGGTCGCGAGACCGTCCTTGTGTCCGCGTCGCGTG
>CAYGOX010000496.1:0-2096 GCA_964351485.1 uncultured Halioglobus sp. | reverse complement strand
GCGGATTCTGGATGAGCGGAACGACGCCAACCAGTCCGACCAGCCCGGCGGCAAAAAACAACGGCTTGTCGATCACGAATGCGACGGACGCGAGCAGGCCCGCTGCGGCAGCGAGCAGAAAAATGCGCAGTGGCGTGAATTCCGGATTGACGCGTTCCATGTCAGCCTGGTTGCTTTACGTCGTCAGCGAAGATCGCCTGTAGTTCCCTGTGCACAAAGTAGCAAATCAGCACGGAGGCGAATACCCGACCTATTACCGTTACCCAGGCAGCGCCTGGAGCCCCGTATACAGGTATAACAGCCAGCCCGAGCGCTGTACAAAACAGAAGCAGAAGAAGGTTGATAAGTGTGAGACGGCTCACACGATTGCGCGCGTAGAGGATCAGGTAGAGCGGATGGAACAGCAGCGTGATTATCGCGCCGAGAAAGAGCACGCCAAACAGGTCCGCCGAATCTGTGTAGGCGGGGAAAAATACAGAGAAAAACCAGTCCGAGAGAATGTACAGGGGCGACAGTCCCAGCGCGATGATGACGCAGATGGCAAAGGTTTTTTTCAGGTAAGCCGGGAAGTCGGCGTGTTGCTGAATCTTCACCGCTTGCGGAAGCAGGGCGATGATCACGGAGTAGGTCATCAGGTCGATGATGAAGGTGATGTTCCACGCGGCGGCGTACTGCCCGATGGCCGCTGAATCCACAAAGCGCGACAGTATCAGCATATCCACGCGCGAATACAGGCTGAACAGGAACGACGACGCGATGACCCATTTGCTGAAGTGGAAAATCTCGCGCCAGTACTCGGGGCGTACCAGTGGTCCGTCCGGTTGCACAGCCGAGCGAGTCGCGCCCAGTCCGATAGACAGTACATAGCCGATAAAAAATGCACCCATCCAGGCGCCCAGCACGCCGTCGGGGGTGAACATGCCGAGCAGCCAGATGGCGCCGAGCACCAGCAGTTTGCCGACGTTGTTGCTGGCCCGCAAAACGGCGTATAGCGTGAAGCGTTCTTCGGCCTGGACCCGGGAGAGCATGTAGTTGTACAGGCAGGCGCCCATCAGTCCGGCGCTGACCCATTTCAGCATCGGCGCGATTTCAGGGGTGTTGAAGATCCAGATCGCCAGCGAGGGCGCCAGCAGGAACAGGAGCAGGGCGATGCTTCCGTTGACGAGCAGTTTGAGCTGCAATGCCGCGCGGTAATAGGCGGCCGCCTTGCGGGGGTTCTGCTCAACATGGGGTGCGGCGAGCCGCACCATGCTGAGATCGAGCCCGTTCCCGCAGACCTCCTGCAGGACGTTGAGTGTGGCCAGGGCGATCGACACCAGGCCGAACTGCGCCGGGGTGAGCCCGTTGGCAGAAAATACGTTGGCCAGGAACCCCAGGCCAACATAACTGCCGTTGCCCAGGATAACCTTGGCAACCGCCAGGAAACCGCCCTTGTTGTTTTCCTGGCTGCCGGTTTCGGCCGTGTCGTCGATGGAGGAGGGCGAGTCCCCGTCGCCCGCCGCGGTCATCGTTTAACGGGCTTGGCCAGCCACTCGTCCCAGACCTCCAGGGCGGGACGCGGTTTGAGGTCGCCGTCGTACAGGCCGGTGTCTTTCCACGCGCGCATCAGCGGGTTAAACAGCACTGCCCACTTGAGGACGCCCCACAGCTTGTCGTAGTCGGCAACTACGAACCAGACCACAAACTCGGCGTCCAGTTCGGCCGCCTCGCGCAGCATGCGCTCGACATAGCGCTTCTGGTCGGCCTCGGAACTCTTCATTTTCTTGGTGAGCACTTTCATGTCTTCAGCCAGGTAGCCGTTTTCGGCGATGGCGAACGGTTTGCCCGGTGCCAGACGCTTCGTCTGCATGAGCCAGTCGTCGGGGATATCATCGACCTCGTAGCCATCGGCCTCGTAGGCTATGTAGGGATAGGTGCTGATCGCAAACAGGTCCGTATACGGCAGCAGCGGCTTGATGTGATCGCGGCTCTGCTCAAAGCGGTCAGGGCCATGCAGGTAGAACGACAGCGCGATCGGCAGCTTCGGATAACGCTTCTTCAGCGCGGGATAGCCCTTGGACGCCAGGGTCTGGCATTTCTTGTAGGCCTTGGGGTCG
>CAYGOX010000495.1:683-2100 GCA_964351485.1 uncultured Halioglobus sp. | reverse complement strand
CCAAGCCCGGCGACGTGGTCCGCAGCATGTCCGGCAAAACCATCGAAATTCTCAACACCGATGCCGAGGGTCGCCTGGTGCTGTGTGACGCGCTGACCTATGCCACGCGTTTCAAGCCGGCCTCGGTCATCGATATCGCCACGCTCACCGGCGCCTGTATCGTGGCATTGGGCTCACACGCCTCGGCCCTCTACGCGAACGACGAATCGCTCGCCAGCGCGCTCCTGAACGCCGGTACCGAGTCGCACGATCGCGCCTGGCGGATGCCGCTGTGGGATGACTACCAGAAGCAGCTCAAGAGCAACTTTGCCGATGTCGCCAATATCGGCGGGCCGGCCGCGGGCAGCGTCACCGCGGCCTGTTTCCTGGCGCGCTTTACCCATGATTACCCCTGGGCGCACCTCGACATCGCGGGCTCTGCCTGGAACAGCGCGCCAAAAGGCGCCACGGGCAGACCGGTTGCGCTGCTCACCCGCTACCTGGTCGAGCAGGCGGGCGGCTGACCGTGACCAAGGTTGGCTTCTATGTCATCCAGGACGCCTCGGCCCAGAAACGCCTTGAAGTCGCCGTCAGGCTCGCCGACAAGGCGTTTGCGCGCGGACACCGCATCTTTATTCACGCCGAGGATGAAACCCAGGCCCGCTCGCTGGACGAGCTGCTGTGGAGCTACCGGCCGTCCAGTTTTCTGCCCCACGGCCTGCACGGCAGCGAGCACTCCGATACCGTCGCAATCGGCTGGGGCCAGGAACCGCGGGACCACAACGACCTGCTGATCAACCTGCAGCTGGAAATTCCCGCCTTTTTCAGCCGTTTTGCGCGGGTCGCGGAAGTCGTCACGCAGGACGAACGCAGCCTCACCGCCCTGCGCGCGTCGTGGAAATTTTACCAGTCGCGCGGCTACGAACTGGAAAAACACGATCTCGCACCGTAAGGTAGCGACCGCTTTCGCTGGACACGACACTTTATGGACAAGACGTTTCAACCCGCCGCTATAGAATCACGCTGGTACGAACACTGGGAGTCGAGTGGCTACTTCAAGCCACAGGGCGGCGACCAGGCCTACAGCATCATGATCCCACCGCCCAATGTGACAGGCAGCCTGCACATGGGTCATGGCTTCCAGGAAGCGATCATGGACGCGCTGATCCGCTACCACCGGATGCGCGGGTTCAACACACTGTGGCAGGTCGGCACCGATCACGCCGGCATCGCCACGCAGATGGTCGTCGAGCGCCAGCTCGAGGCCGAGGGCGTCACGCGCCACGATATCGGCCGCGAGAAGTTTGTCGAGAAGGTGTGGGAGTGGAAAGCGCACTCCGGCGGCACCATCACGCGCCAGCTGCGCCGCCTCGGCGCCAGCACCGACTGGTCGCGCGAGCGCTTCACCATGGATCCGGGGCTCAGCGCCGCAGTGCAG
>CAYGOX010000495.1:0-673 GCA_964351485.1 uncultured Halioglobus sp. | reverse complement strand
CTGGGATCCGGCCCTGCACACCGCCATCTCCGACCTGGAAGTGGTGTCCGAGGAAGAAAAGGGCCACCTGTGGCACTTCCGCTACCCGCTCAGCGACGGCAGCGGACACCTGGTCGTGGCCACGACCCGCCCCGAAACGATGCTCGGTGATACCGCGGTCGCCGTTCATCCGGAGGATGAGCGCTACGCGCACCTCGTGGGCAAGACGCTGGCACTGCCACTGACAGACCGCGAGATTCCGATCATCGCCGACGACTATGTCGACCGGGAGTTCGGCTCGGGCTGCGTCAAGATCACCCCGGCCCACGACTTCAATGACTACGCGATCGGCCAGCGACACGACCTGCCGATGATCAACGTGTTCACCGACGACGCCGCGATCAGCGATGCGGCGCCGGCGGCCTACCGGGGCCTGGACCGGTTCGAGGCGCGCAAACGCGTGGTTGACGATCTGGACGCGCTGGGACTCCTCGAAAAGGTTGAGGATCACACCCTGAAGGTACCACGTGGCGACCGCTCCGGCGTCGTCATCGAGCCCTACCTCACCGACCAGTGGTACGTCGATGCCAAGACCCTCGCGGGCCCGGCCATCGCAGCGGTCGAGAACGGCGATATCGAATTTGTTCCCCGGCAATGGGAGAACACCTACTTCGCCTGGATGCGCGATATCCAG
>CAYGOX010000494.1:1638-2100 GCA_964351485.1 uncultured Halioglobus sp. | reverse complement strand
CTGACATGATTGACGGGCAGGTGAGTCTGCAGCGACAGTAAACTCTACAGGCGGACCGGACAGTTACCATTGAGAGAACTATGAAGGGTTCGGAATTCTCGCAATTACAAGCCTTTACTGCTGTAGCGACGTGCTGCAATTTCCGCAAGGCAGCTTCTCAACTGGGTATTGCACCCTCTACACTCAGTCAAGCCATTAACACGCTGGAAGACCGGCTTGATGTGCGCCTGTTAAATCGCACCACGCGAAGTGTCCGACTGACGCCCGCTGGCGAGTTACTTCTGGCGCGGCTGCAACCATTACTGAAGGAACTGGATCACTCGGTCGCAGAGGTCAGCGATCTCGGAAATCAAACAGCGGGCCACATCCGCATCGTTACCTCACGCGCCGGTGCGCGACTCGCGCTCGCTCCACTGGCGGGAAAATTCTGCAGCATCCACCCCGAGATCGAACTGGATATCG
>CAYGOX010000494.1:0-1628 GCA_964351485.1 uncultured Halioglobus sp. | reverse complement strand
ACAATCACCAACATCGTCGAAAGCGAGTTTGACGCAGGTATCCGTGTCGGCAATTTGCTGGAGAGGGACATGATCGCCCTTCCCTTGAGTCCGCCACAACCTATCGTTGTGGTTGCCTCACCTGCCTACGTTGCCACGCATGGCCAGCCCAAAACACCTAAAGACCTGCACGAACACAACTGTATCCGCACGGCTCACCCCGCCACGCGCGTGGTTTTTCCCTGGCGCTTCAAGGTTGGCAAACAGGTCCTGGAGTTTTTACCGACCGGCAACCTGATCGTCGACGACGACTCACTGTTGCTGGACTGTGCGCTGTCTGGCACTGGAATTAGCTATATGCTGGAATCCGATGTCCTCGACCATCTAGATTCCGGTGCCCTGGTTCAGCTGCTGGCCGGTGCCGCTGTCCCACTCCCCGGCTTTCACATTTACTACGTCCGCACGAGACACATGTCGCGCGCCTTACGCATTTTTATCGATTTCATCAAGGCCGAACGGCATTGGTAGCCCGGGTAGACTGTTCGGCTAGACCGAACAGCTTATTCGGATTGTGCATCATTAAATTCAACCCGGCAACGCGTTAGGCTTTTCACCCAATGCTGGTCTCATTACATGATGCCAATAAGGAGAAAGGCCACCGTGAACCCGATAACGCTTGATAATACGGGGCTGAACGTAAGCCCCATCTGCCTCGGCACCAACCAATTTGGCACGAGTCTCGACGATACATCAGCTGACGCCATCATCGGAGCGTTTGCCGAGTTTGGCGGCAATTTTCTCGATACTGCGCGGGCATACGGTGACTGGATTCCAGATGCACCCAGAGGAGCCTCCGAAACATGCCTTGGGCGCCTGCTGAAGCGTCGAGGACGCGACAAATGGGTATTGGCAACCAAAGGCTGCGAGTTTGATTACCGCACCGGGGACTTCGCTTTGCGGGTGACGCCAGGTCATCTGTCCGAAGATCTCGATGCCAGCCTCAAGGCACTACAGACCGACTACATCGATTTGTACTGGCTACACCGGGACGACCCGGCGCAACCCGTGGAAGTACTGGTTGACGCATTGATTGCAGAGCAGCAGGCAGGACGCATTCGCTATTTCGGCTGTTCAAACTGGTCGCCTGCCCGGATAGAAGAAGCTCAGGTCTACGCCACGGGTATCGGCCATACGGGGTTTGTTGCATGCCAGCCCATGTGGGGCCTTGCGGATGTACTGTCCTGGAGGCTATTACGAGGACGGTTTTGGAGCATTACACACCGCGGGACTCACTATGATTCCCTACTCCAGCCAAAGTCGAGGCTATTTCAGCAAAGTCGCCAACAATGGCGAAAGCGCTTTGTCTGACGAACTGACTGCACTTTTTTCCAACGACCAGAATCGACGCCGACAGCCGATCGTCGAGCGCCTGGCAAGCGATCACGGTGCTTCCGTGAATCAGGTGGTACTGGGCTATTTATTGTCCCAACCATCACCCACCATACCATTGGTAGGTGCGAGCCGGCCCGAGCAACTACAGGACACCATGCTGGCCTGCGAAGTGAAGCTGTCATCGGAAGAATTATCCGAGCTGCACGACGCCTGAAGTCGGCCGGCCGCATGCAGATGGAATACGACTACATCGTTAT